>JANTFG010000391.1 GCA_024763555.1 Thermoanaerobaculales bacterium | reverse complement strand
CCGGTGATGATCCCGGCCACGACGCGCATCAGGGGCGTGATGAGACCGTGCTCGATGGAGTACTGAAAAAAGAGCAGGGCTGCGAGGGCCAGGACGACGCCGCCGGCAGCCGCCGCGCCTTTGACGCCGACCCATTCCTCAATGTTGAAGTGAAAGCCGCGCCCGCCCTTGTGTGTTTCCGGAGGTCTTGTAGAGGTGGTCGCGGCGGGAGGAATAAATGCCGGCCTTTCGATGGGCGGCCTCTCGACGGGCGGTCGGGGCGGTGTTTCGACGCGGGGCATGACCGGCGGCGGCTCCTCCACCGGTGTTGGCTGGAGTTCGGGCGGCAGCTCTTCTTCGGGCGTCGCCGGCTCCTCGTGGTCGACCTCAGCGGGTGGAATCTGTCCCTGGAGTTTCTCCTCCAGCGCCCGGAGTCTTGCCTCCATTTCTCGGAGCTGCTGCGTGTCCCTGCCCGCGAGCCCGGCGCTTTCAAGTTCTTTCAGTCGGGAGCGGAGCTTTTTCTGGCGGGAGAGAGCCAGAAGCGCCATGATGAAGGTCGCGAGAATGAGGAGGGGGATGCTGAGGACGAGGGTAATCAGGAGGGCTTCCATCAGGACGTGATCCTTCCCGGGCCTTTCAGCGCCCGCAAGCTCGGGGTTGAACTACCCTATTGTACGTGATGGGCTGCTCAAGTGTTGAGGAAATCTGAGCACGAGGTCCTGATGCGGGGGCGTGAAGCTGGAGGAGGGCGCCTGAAGGAAGGCCCAGGGGCCGACCCGACTGGGCTGTTGACCCAGTCGCTGAGTTTCTCCGGTAGCTTTTCAGACGCCGAAAGAATCGCCGCAGGAGCAGCTCCGCTTCGCATTGGGGTTCTGGAAGACGAAGCCGCGACCGTTGAGGCCTCCGTCGAAGTCGAGGGTTGTTCCGGCGATGTAGTCCACGGCACTTGCATCAATGGCCAGGCGGACCCATTCTCTGTCCTCAACGTGATCCGTTGGAAGACTCTCTGTCATTTCCAGGGAGTAGGACAGGCCTGAGCAGCCGCCGCCGACGACGGAAAGGCGCAGCGTGCGCGGCGCGGTGTCGGGTTCGGCGTTCAGGAGGCTCAGGAGTTGCCTCTGCGCCGCATCTGTGATCTCCAGGACCTCCTGTCCGTCCTGGGTTGAACGGGGGGCGAAGGGTACGAAAGTTGGTTCTGCCATGCTTCCTCCAGGGGCCGGTATTCCGGTCTTGTCTTAGAAAACATGAGAACAATTCTCAATATTCCCATGTCTTGAGCCTGGAAATTTCCCCTCCGGCTTCGGCCGTGGCCGGTGGCGACCCTGGTTAGAACGTGAGCCGCGACGTCATGCGTACTCCTGATGGCGCCCTCGTAGAGTGCGGCAAGTACATGGAGACCTGGAGCAAGACTCCGGCCGGCTGGAAGAAAAGACTGCTATTGTGTGTTTGTGCAAGTGAGGTGTTGATGAGTGTTCTCACGACGGTGTTGATGGCTTCATGGACTGTGCTTGTGGCAATGGCGCCCTACCTTCTCCTGGGTTTTTTCGTTGCCGGCTTACTTTCGGTTGTGATTTCGCCGGAATGGGTGGAGCGTCACCTTGGCAGGGGTTCATTCGCAGAGATTTTCAAGGCGGCTCTTTTTGGGGTTCCTCTGCCGCTCTGCTCCTGCGGTGTGCTCCCGGTTGCGGCTTCGCTCCGCCGTCACGGCGCGGGGAAGGGGGCGACGACGGCCTTTCTGCTCTCAACGCCCCAGACCGGAGTCGACAGCATCGCGATTACCTGGGCGCTGCTGGGACCCGTTCTGGCGATCCTTCGGCCAATCGTTGCGCTTCTGACCGGCGTTTTCGGAGGATTTCTGGTCCGGATCATTGACGGGAAAGAGGAGCGCCGGGAAGCCGAAGAGATGGCGCCGATGGAGATTTCCTGCAGCAGTGGAGAGGATGCTGCTGAAGTGTCCTGTTGTTCTTCGGGCAGCTCTGGCGATGAATCTACGCCGTCGGAGTCCGCGTTGCTCAGGGGGCTTCGGTATGGCTTCTCAACCCTGCCGAGAGATATTGGTCGGGCGCTGTTGATCGGGATTGTTCTCTCGGGGCTGATCTCGGTCCTGCTGAAACCGGAGATGATCGAAGCCGCAGGGATCAGCGGCTGGGTCGCCTATCCGGTCGCGATGCTGGTCGGTATTCCGCTCTACGTGTGTGCGACGGCATCGACGCCCATTGCGGCGGGTCTGATCGCTGCCGGGATTTCGCCGGGCGCAGCGCTCGTTTTTCTCATCTCGGGACCGGCGACCAACATGGCGGCCTTGACGACCCTGCTGAAGATCCTCGGCCGGAGGGTGGTTGTCGTTTATCTCGCGACCGTGGTGGTCGCCTCGATGGTGACCGGAATTCTGGTTGACCTCCTGTTGAGGTCGGAGATCGGCGGGATCCCGGCAAAGTCGATGCTGGAGCATTCCCATGGCACGGGAGGATTTGGAGTGGGTGAGTTTTCTGCCGTCCTTCTTCTCATCATGCTGGGCTTCGCGTTGCGCCCGGTTCGGAAGCCTGAAAGGAAAGAGGCTGAGCCTCAGATGGAGATTGAAATCGGTGGGATGCGCTGTGCAGGATGCTCGGGGGCGATTGAACGGAATCTCGCGGCGATGACAGGTGTCGAGGAAGTTCACGTGCGTCTGGAGGAGGGCCGTGCGCTGCTCCGGGCTAAGGGACTGGATCCGGCTGAAATCCTTCGGACGATTGAAGATCTTGGCTATTCGGCAGCCATTCGAGAATCGATGCTGACAGGGACCTCGAATCGGTGTTATTGTGGAGACGATGACTGAGATGAAGGATGCCCGCAGGATCATGGTCATTGATGATTCGCCCCTGCAGTGTGCGATCTGGAAGAAGATGCTTCAGACCCGCTACGGGAATCGTGCCGTGGTGGAGACCTACACCGACCCGAGGGCTGCGCTCGAAGCTCTGGATGCGGATATTCACGTGGTGCTCCTGGACTGGGAGATGCCCGAGATGGATGGGCTCGAGGTCTTTCAGGCGGCTGTGGAGAAGGGCTACAATCCCAAGCGGATCATTATCACCTCCGGTCACCCGGCAGATCGCTTACACGAGATCTTCGATGATACCGAGTGCCTCGCCGTGATTGAGAAGGTCGAACCCGAACAGCAGGCGGCTTTCCTGATGATCCTGGACTCGATCATGAAGCGTTGA
>JANTFG010000390.1 GCA_024763555.1 Thermoanaerobaculales bacterium | reverse complement strand
AGGCGAGTATGAGCTTTTGCTCGGCAGCCCGCAGACCCCGGCGCCGCACTACGAAATCGAGCGGATCCGCCAGACGATCCTGACCGTTCCCTCCGCTCCCGCCGACTGCGGGCCCCTCGAAGAGAACCCGGAATACAGTGCTGCTCACGGCATGCTCAGCGCAGCCGGAACACAGAAGACCCTGCTCTGGGCTGTCTTGATCCTGGCCGTCCTTCTCCTGGCCGGGCTCACCCTGCGTTCAGCGCGAAATCTCCCACCGAAGCCTCCGGGCGAGGCCTGAAACGAAGCCCGCAAAAGCTGATGAGACCTAAAGGCGCAGTAACCCGGATGGCGCCATTGGGGTCCCGTGGGTCGGCCCGGAACCGGCTCAGGGCAGGGCCGGACCCGGGACCACCTGCCCAAGCTCATCTCAGGCAATAATCAAGGCGCTCTGAAGCACCCATCAGGCTCAACTGAGGCTTCCTGATGGGTGCTACACTAGAAAGCGGAGACGCTCATGCACCGACTTGTTGTTTTTGTATCCATCATGATGACCTCCGTATTGTCGGTTTCAGGGACCTGTCTGGATCCTGTGGGAAAGATTGCGGACGGTCCGGCATCCCGGATTTCAGTCACCGGCGATCTGGCCCTTCTCGCGAACGGTCGGACCCTGAGCTTCATTGACGTCTCGGTTCAGGGGCGACCGGAAGAGATCAGCTCCATCGTTTTTCCGGACCTCATTCGGAATATTGAGCGCGCAGGAGACAGCCTTGCATTCGTCGCCGCCGGTGAAACGGGCCTGTGGATTGTCGATTTCTCGAGCCTTGAGGCACCGAGCCTGAGCCCAGTTTTTCACACGGAAGACTATTCCACTCGTGCCATCGAAAAAGTGGACGAATATCTGTATGTCCTGGAATCTTCCTGGACTCCTGAGGGTGCGCAATCGCTGCTCCAGGTTCTCGATATCCACGACCTGATGCGGCCGGAAAAGATCGCAACGCTGGAGCGCTCGGCATCTTTCAGAGACCTCGTTTTTCTCAATGGTGTTCTTGCCGTTACCGACGGCTGGGGATATTCGCTGGATATCATTGATGTCTCCAATCCCTCTGCTCCGAGTTTTCTGGCAGAATACCGACTCCACGACAACCCCAACGGTATCGCGACCGACGGAAATAACCTGTTTCTTTCGACCATTGATCGAGTGATTGTCTTTGAGTTGAGCGATTCGAATTCACCTTCGGTCGTCGGGACTCTCGATGATCTCGACCCATACCTCACCCATATCGGAATTAGCGGCAATTACGCATACGTACCCACGAGTGGGGGACAGGAGAATAAACTCTTCGTCCTCAATATCGAGGATCCAGTGCACCCGAGTCTTCTCAACTCGATCCCGATCGAATCCTCAGCCTGGGCAACCGCTATTCTTGCTGACCGACTCTTTGTCGCCGCGGGAGGCCGGGGGATGCTGGAATTCGACATCTCCTCACCGGACGAACCCCTTTTGGCCGGTGCGTGGGACACACCCGGGTCAATGCTTGATATCGCGCTTTCCGGGAATTACCTCTACACGGCGGAGAGATTCTCAGAAATGAGAGTCTTTGACCTCAGTGACCCCTCCAGCCCGATTTTTCTTCCCCAATCCGGGGTGCTCCCAGTGGGGTGGCGGGTTAAGACTTTCGGTAAACTGCTTCTCCAGGCAACAAATACCGGTCTCGGCATCCTGGATATTTCAGACCCATCCTCTCCCACCCCGATCAGTGAAATCGAGGGCCGGATACTGGACTTCACGATGAAGGGTGAGGTCGCCTACCTGCTGATCCGGGAAAACAAGCTGGTCATCTTCAATCTCGAAGATCCGCGGTTTCCCATGGAAATCAGCCGCAGTTCTATTCCGGCTGGAGGCGCTTCAAATATTGAGATCAATCATGGATATGCGATTATCACGGACTCCGGTTGCCCCTTTTCGAGTGGATGCGAACCTCAATTGCTTGTCGTCGACATCCAGGATCCTGTCCACCCGGTCGTCGAGGGCTCACTCGTGCTGTATGGTGCCGATGAACTTGATGTGTCCGCTCATCATGCCTTCGTGATGGGTCGCCACCTCCTGTCGATTGTGGATTTCTCAGATCCGGCGGCGCCCTTTCTGGAGAGCAGCTTCGTACTGGAGCCATCGGGATCTTCAGCCGTCTTTTCGGAGAACGGGATCACCACCGTTGTTCTTTACGATTCCATCGTCGTACTGGGCACATTCTTTCTCGATCATCCGACCCTGCGTAAGAGGATGGACCTGAATACCTCGATCACGAACGCGGCCCTGAGTGGAGGACATCTCTATGTTGCCGCAGGAGCGAATGGACTCCTCATTTTCCACGACTGCCGGGTCGAGTCTGTGGAAAAACCCGGGGACAGCGCTTTTGATTGAGGAGCGCAGTTTGATACTGCAGCATTTTCCTCCCGGAGAACCATCCAAACCTCATCTCAGCCGGTACTCACAATAACCTTCTCCGGACTGTCTTGATCCTCGCGGTCCTGCTTCTCACCATGCTCACCCTCCGCTCGGCACGAAATCTCCCATCGAGGAAGAAGCAGGAGCAGCATCCGGCCCCTTCCGGTCGTGGGCGACTCTGATCTCCTCAAAAAGCATCTCCATGTGGAACTTCCGTTTCATCAGGAAAATTTTCGCCCGCCCATCAGTCAACATCCTGGACATCACCAGGAGATCGCCGACCCTCTTGAATTCCATTCGGAGATGGAATTCCCGCATGGGTTTCGGAGGCTTGATCACCTCCGCTTCAATCCAGAGCGGATCCAGGCTTTTCTCCTCCCAGGCCAGACGCCCGCGACAGATACCATCATCCTTCTCGTGGCCCTTTGCCGGCTGGAATTCCATCACCACCTGCCCGGCTTCCTTGACGGGGATTCCGAATTTGAATCGTTCCTGGGTGCTCTTCGTCGGGAGGAGAAAATCTTCCTCCTGCTCATCGTCGCCCTTTTCAGCATCCTTCGATTCGGCCTCGATCTCCTGACGGTGCTTCTCACTCTCATCTTCTCCGTTACTGATGAAACGCAGAAGATGCCGACGTTCCCGGCCTCCGGCATCCACCTCGACTTCGATCTCCATCTTGCTCGTCTTTTTCGAAGAGCCGTTCTCTTTCGAGATGACCGAGTCGATTGACATTTTGTAAGAGCCGCGGAAGCTCCT
>JANTFG010000389.1 GCA_024763555.1 Thermoanaerobaculales bacterium | reverse complement strand
CCGATCAGAATAATCAGCTGGTCCCTCCCTTCGACCCGGTGTCCGACAAGGTCGTCCGTCGCCAGAAGAAGCGCGTCTCCCAGGGCCGTCCCACCGCTCGAGGAGTGGTTGATGCTCTCGTAGGCCAGAGAAGCGATCAGCTCGGAGAGGCTCTCCCGATCATGAGTCAGGGGAGTCTGGGTAAAAACGCGGCCCGCGAAGGCATAGACGGCCATCCGATGGGTCCCGGCGCGTCGAACGAAATCCCTGGCGACCTTCTTCAGAGCCTCCAGCCGGTTGGGCTGAAAATCCGCCGCCTGCATGCTGGCCGAAATATCGAGCACCAGGGCAATATCGACGCCTTTTTCCGAGATCAGCTGCAGCTCCTCGCCGATGTGCGGGCCCGCTACAGCCAGGATGCCCAGAATCAGGAGAAGGGCCAGAAGCAGCTGTTCAAGAGCCAGGGCGAGACGATAGGGTCGAGGCGCAGAGGAGAATTGAGCCGGCGCCCAGGCGACTGCCGAGTTGTGAATCCGCTTCCTTCGCCGGAGACAGAAGGGCAAGACCGTGGGAAGCAGGAGAAGGAGAAGGGGCAGTTTCCAGCTCATCGCCGCCGTGCTCCCTTCTTGAGCCCGATTCTGCCTCCCCGGGAGAGACCCGCAATCAGGGCCTGAGCAGCCTCTTCCAGATCAGAAGCCCGCGGTTTCTCCCGACTGAACTGGTGATCCTCGATCATCCGCATGCTTTCCATCAGTTTCTTCCCGCTGAGGACCGCGCCCATCTCGGCCACAGTCATGCGCCCGAAAGACAGACCCGTCCGTTCGCTCAGCGCCTCTCTGGCAAGCTCGGCCAGCTCATGGAAACCTCTCCGATACATCTTCTCCTCGATGGCCCGGCTGAGAATCTTCTCGACCCTCCCCTTGAAACTCCCTGAAATCCGGAGATGCGGCGCCACCGGGATCGGAGGCAGCAGAGCTTTGTGTCTGCGCCGCCTCCACCACCAATAGACCATGCCGACGAGGAACAGCAGAAGAAGGGCCCTGAAAAGCGTTGACGCCAATCCCGGCGGAAAAATATGCAGGGCCTTCCAGAGCGGATGGGGCAGCTCCGGGATCATCTGATCATTCCCTGCCGCCGCTGGTGGAAAAAGGCCGCCAGGCTTCTGGAAATGTCGTCTCCGGTCGAAAAAGAGGCACTGTGGCAGCCGTGACGTGCGGCCGCCATCGCAAGGTTGAGCTGGAAAGCCCCCAGACCTCCGAGCTTATCCGGCGGCCGGGGCGCCGAGACTACCGGCATTCCCCGACCCTCGGGCGAGCGTCCCGGGATCGAGACCCAGGGACTGCTCTCGAAGTCCAGTTCGTCATAGAGATGCAGCAGGGAAAGATCGTGGCGCGCACTGAGGTACTTCAGATCCTCCGGCACATCGCCGTCGAGGAAATCCGAGAGCAGGAAGATGACGAAACGATGGCCCCTGAACTCCTCCAGCGCCCTGATGGCGACTCGGGGATCGGAGACCTCGCAATCCGAGGGCCCCTCCTCCCGCAAACGCATCATAGCCTCCAACAGGGCAAAGAGGCGGGCTCGACCCATTTCCGGTCGGGCCAGCTGCTCCACCTGGTCCGAGAAACTGAGAAAACCCAGTTTGTCGCCTTCGTCGATGGCCGACACCGCGATGGTCGCGGCAATCTCCATCGCGGTTTCCAGCTTGGTGCGACGTCTGAAGCCGCAGAACATCGAGGGCGAGATATCCAGCACGATGAAAATCTCGCGCTGTCGCTCCTCAAGGTAGGTCTTGACGTAGGGCTCACCCATCCGCGCCGTGATCTTCCAGTCGATCTGCCGAATCGACTCACCCTGGATGTAGCGTCGAGCCTCGTGAAAGTCCATTCCCCGCCCGATAATCGTGCTGCGGTAATTCCCGGCGAGCAGGGAACTGACATTCCTCCGGGCCACCAGCTCCAGGTGACGGACAGCCTTGAGAAGAGAGAGACTCTCCGCCCTCACGGCACCCGGACCCGCTGGAGAATTTCCTCGATGATGGCGTCCGCGCTGACACCCTCGGCATGGCCGACGTAGTTGACGATGATCCGGTGCCTGAGCACATTGGCCGCAACGGCTTTGACGTCCTCCGGATACACGCTCTCCCGTCCGTCTAAAAGCGCCACGGCACGTGCGGACTGGATCAGGGCAAGGGAGGCCCGCGGCGAAGCCCCGAGTTCAATATAGGGAACAAGAGTTGCTCCCGTGCGGGCCACATCCCGGGTCGCGAAAACCAGGGCCGTCGCATATTCGATGATGGCATCCTCGACGAAGATTTCCCGAACCGCGGCCTGGATGTTGAGCAGATCCTCTCCTCCCAGCGCGACATCAAGCTCCGGGAACTCGAACTCGTTCATCACGAGATGCACGATCGAGACCTCTTCTTCGTCGGAGGGATAGTCGAGGACCAGCTTGAAGAGGAATCGATCAACCTGGGCTTCCGGCAGGGGGTAGGTTCCCTCCTGTTCGACCGGATTCTGGGTGGCGAAGACCTGGAAAGGCGCAGGAAGAGGGTGCGTTTTCCGCCCGATGGTCACCTGGCGTTCCTGCATCGCCTCAAGCAGAGCCGACTGAACCTTGGGGGCGGCCCGGTTGATCTCATCCGCGAGAATAAACTGGCTGAAGACCGGGCCCAGACGGGTCTCGAATCCACGACTCTCCTGATTGTAGATCTGGGTCCCGATGATATCCGCCGGCAGAAGGTCCGGCGTGAACTGGATCCGCTGAAAACTGCTCCCGCAGGCCTGAGCCAGGAGGCGGACCGCCCGGGTCTTGGCCAGTCCCGGGACTCCCTCGATCAGCACATGGCCGTTGGCCGCAAGGGCCACCTCGAGATCCCGGATGAATCGCTCCTGGCCGACGATTCCACGTGCGATTTGATCATGAACGGCATCCAGCTTTCGTTTTGCCGATGAAATGGCTTCAGTCCGCATCAACGCTCCTCCTCCACAGGACTCTCGCTCCATCCTAACCGAGCCGGCCGGATTTGTGGGCGGGGAGGGCGGGAAGGGACGAAGACCGGAGCCGGAGCGGGAGCGGAGGTTGGAGCAGGGGCAGGAGCGGGAGCAGGAACCGAATCCGTGGCCGGAGCGGAGAGCCGAAACCGGAGCCGGAACAGGAACCGGTGCCGGAGCCGGAGCAGCACACCCGAAGCCGATGCTGGAGCCGGAGCGG
>JANTFG010000388.1 GCA_024763555.1 Thermoanaerobaculales bacterium | reverse complement strand
CGCGGGAGCCCGCGGTGACGAGAATACGCGCCCCGATTTCACGGGCCAGCTGGATGGCCGCGGTGCCGACACCGCCGCTGCCCCCATGGACCAGGGCTGTCATCCCCTGCCGGAGACCACCGAGTTCGATGAGGTTGAGGTGGGCCGTCAGGAAGGCCTCGGGAAGACCGGCGGCCTCGAGTTCCCGGAGACTCGAAGGCACCCGCATCACTGAGCCCGCGTCCACAACAACTTCGGAGGCATAGCCGCCTCCGGCCAGCAGGGCCATCACGCGCTCCCCGGGCTCGAGGTCTTCCACCTTCTCTCCGACCTCGGCGATGCGTCCCGAGACCTCGAGGCCGAGAAGCTCTGAGACACCCTCGGGTGGGGGGTACAAACCCTTTTGCTGGAGGATGTCGGCGCGGTTGATGCCCGAGGCGCAGACCTCGATCCGAAGTTCCCGGGCTCCCGGCTTCGGCGCAGGCATCTCCCGAATTTCGAGAACGCCCTCCGCTCCGATGCCGGTTCACACGATCGCCTTCATGCTTCCAGTTTAGCGAAGCGGGAGTCATCCAGCAGCAGGTTTTGCCGGAGGAGGCTGGGAGCTTCATTCCCCGGTCCTGTCCGGCAGAATGCCCCGGATGGAGTCTCGGCAGCTGCTCTACTACCGGAGCAGTGTTCCGGGGAAGGAGGGAGGCGGCCATTCCTCAGGGGCCTCCTTCATGCGCACCAAGGACCTCCGTTACCTGATTGTCGCTTTCAGCCGCCCCACAAGGGTTCACATCAGTGGAGTCTGCCTTTCGGCTGTGATTGATTGCGGTAGGATCAACTGGATGAGAGAAAGGAAATCGCTCTCCCTGACCGACGAGGACGGGGAATACCACCCCTCCGCGTAACCCAGTGATCCCGGCAGGAGGATTGATGTGTTGCCCGAGGCCCGAGAAGTGACCACGGAAGGCCCCGGTTGCCCAGAACTTTCACTGGATGCGGCACTTCTGGTTTAGAATGTTCATCATGAACAGGAGGACGAGGATCACGACTCGCGTCCATCCATCGCGGGCACGTCATTATCCAGGGCTCTGTCTCTGTGACGATATCCCAAGCCTTCCCGATCACCGGAATCACTATCCCGGATCGTCGGAATATGCAGCGGCCCCTGCCCCTCGCGCGGCGTTGAGGCCCATGTCCGTTCGCGACCGATGTTGAAGCGCCTCGCTCTCTCTTGTGTCGCACTCGCCCTGGCTCTGGTCCTGGGCGAGATCAGTCTCCGAGTTGCGGCCTCCTGGCGTTGGAGACAGGAGAGCCGTGCGGCGGCAATGGTCCCGCAGAGTACCAACAAACACCACACCACTTTAGCTGAGCTCGTGGCCCCGGATGCCGATCCCCGGCTCGTGTATTCCCTGCGTCCAGGGCTCGACCTCATTTTCAAAGACGTGGAGGTGAAGACAAACTCCTACGGTCTGCGTGAACGTGAGCTGTCCTTCGCACCGGATGCTGCTGAGCTGCGTATCGTCGGTCTCGGGGACTCGGTCGCCTTCGGTTGGGGAGTGCCCATCACGAAGAGCTACCTGCGTACAGCCGAGGTCCTCCTCCAGGAGCATATTCCGGACAAGCGCATCACAACTGTCAATTGTGGCGTTCCGGGCTACAATACCGTCATGGAAGTCGAGCAGTACAGCCGGCTCGGCCAGCGCTTCAAACCCGAGTTGATTATCCTCCATTTCATCAATAACGACCTCGAAATACCGCGCTTTCTCGCCGCGCCGCCGCGGGTGAGATCCTGGCGCCGGAGCTTCCTGCTTCAATCTCTGCGTGAGCTGCATTTGCCGAGACTCAACAGGCAGCTCATCGATCCGGCCGATGTGGAGGGCTTTGCGACCTCCCACGGACGGGATCTGGCTGGCGAATACGAGCCATTCTCCGGTCCAGAGGCTTTCGTCACGGCCATGCGCCGCCTTCGCGACCTCAGGCACAACACCCCGGTACTCTGCCTCCTCCTGACGCGAGAAGGAGACCCCTGGCGGTTGTACGCGAACACTGCCGAGGAGTGCGGCTTTCTGGTCGTGGAGACCGCTCCTGCCTACCAGGCCTATCTCGCCTCCCACTGCCCGCACCCGGACAGCGCCTGCTGGCGACGCACCTTCTGGCGGTCCGAGAAGGACCCTCACCCCAATGTTCTCGGCCACCGTCTAATTGCCGAGACTCTGGTGAAGGCAATTGTCAGCCACGGGTTACTCCCGGGGATTCGCTGATCCTAACTCCCCCAATCCCGAGGGGCATCCTCCTCTTCAACGACGTTCCCGCGTCTCACATGTCCTGGCAGGGAGGGAGAGCCGGTCCATTGGGGTGCCTGACCCGCTATGATGAGACCATGAATCCTGAGCACTTTCGTCCGGGGCTCCTGTAACGCCTGCTGATCAGTCTTGTGGTGGTGGGTGTATTGCCGCTGGCGCTCGCGCCTTTCCAGTTGATTCGTCTGAATCGTGAGGTCATGACGACCCAGGTGCTCCGGAGCCGTTCCATTGCGGCCAGAGCAACTGCAGAACGCATTTCGGCCGTGTTGCAAGCTCCGATTCCAACGCTGCATACTCTGGCGGAAAGGTGGACTCTTCTGGAGACTCCAAACTCTTCGGTATCACAGGAAATGATGGCGGGTGTGACGATACCAAACTCACGTTTCTGCGGAGCGCCGATCATGCAGGCCCGGGCGCAGGCCGGGTCGTGGCAGTGCATGCACTGGGCCTTCACGTAACTCTGATCCGGTTTTCCGTGGTCATAGACTTTGATGATGTTCTTGGTGTCACCGGAAAGATCCTGAGGTGGATCATAGCGGTTTCCCGGCATGGCGTTGGCTTCCTTACAGGCGTTGACGCAGGCGCGGCAGCCGATGCAGCGCGTCGCATCATAGAGCATGCCGAAGGCGTCTGATGGAATCTCGGATTTGCATGGGACAGTAACATTCTCTTGCTTGACACCGCCCAAGGGCATCAAGCCCAGCCCGGACTAGAAAAGAGTGCTACTTTCAGGATTTCGCCTCATGCCGACCGGAAAACAGCAAACCCGAAGGGCTTTCTTTCGTTCCCTGAATTCCGGGCAACAGATTCTCCTCCATCAGGGTTTAAGAAGGATCTTGCCGAAGACCTCGCCCGTTGTCAGCAGGCGGTGGGCCTCGTCGACCCTTTCGAAGGGGAGAATTCGATCGATGACGGGCCGGATCC
>JANTFG010000387.1 GCA_024763555.1 Thermoanaerobaculales bacterium | reverse complement strand
CGTACTTTGCGTGAGAATGTTCCTTCTTCTCTGGGCGGGAGGGCGGCTCTGCGTCTTTTGTCTTCTTCTTTCTAATCCGTGAAATCCGTGGTTCCTTTTCTTGACTCGGGCGGGAGGGGGCCCTTGCGATCTTGGCGTACCTTGCGAGAAAATGTTCCTTCTTCCCTGGGCGGGAGGGGAGCTTGCTTCCCGACGCCTTCCGCTCGCCCAGGCAGGCCGTGAAGCGGCCGTACTCACGGGGACCCTTCGCCTCAAATGAACCCCCAACGCAAATAACTCGGGTCCGATCCTCCGCCGCAGCGACAAGTTCAGCCTCGACGAGGCCAAACGGTGCCTCATCCCAATTGGGAGCCTCTCAGTTTCCGGGATGTCGGAGGAAATCCGAAAAATCGAGGCCGGCCAGCGAGAAAAGCTCGGGGAGTCGATGGATGGGAAGGCCGATCACTGTCTGAGGGGCGCCCTCGATAGAAGAAACGAAGAGACCTCCCGCCCCCTGAACGGCATAGGCGCCGGCTTTGTCCATGGGTTCTCCGGTCGAGATATACCAGTCGATGAGCCGGTCGGAAATCGGGAGAAAATCAACGACCGTCGTATCGAGAATGCGGTGAGTCCGCCCTCCGTCGACTAAAGCGAGGGAGGTGTGAACGCGGTGGCTCCTCCCGGAAAGTCGGCGCAGCATCTCTCCGGCATGGCTGCGATCCCTCGGCTTGCCGAGAATTTCTCCATCGACGGCGACAACCGTATCGGAACCCAGGATCGGCAACACGGTCTCCCGGGCAAGCTCTTCCGCCTTCTCGCAGGCCGCCCTGAGAGCGAAATCTTCGGGACTCTCCCCGGCTCGCGGGATCTCCTCGATCGCGGCAGGCCGGATGATGAAATCCAGGCCGAGTTCCTCGAGGAGTTGACGACGACGGGGCGAGGCACTTGCGAGAAGGAAATCAGGCATGATCGGGCTCCAGATTCCAGGGATCCTCCGGAAAGTCGGAAGGAAGATGGGGGGCGAATCTCCCGGGAACCGCTGCGCTCAACGGGAGTCTCCCCCCTCTTTTCGGATGGGGCAGGGAGATTGCCCAGGCGTGGAGGAGCAAGCCCCCCGGGTTCGGATCGCCACCATAGAGTCGATCGCCGCAGAGGGGAAAGCCCAGTTCCGCAGCGTGAACGCGCACCTGGTGCGTCCGACCGCTGTCGAGTTCACAGAGGGCAAGGGAGTATTCTCCATTCCCCGAAAGGATGCGGAAACGGCTTCGTGCCGCTTTACCCTCCGGATGACAGCGAAAACGCCAGGCTCCCCGGGGATCTCGTGCGATGGGGGCCTCAATCTCCTGGCGCTCCCAGGAGGGTCTTCCACACAGCACAGCCAGGTAGAGTCGTCGGACTTCCCGCGCCCTCCATGCCCGGTCCAGCTTCGGCAGGGCATTGGGATTTCGGGCAAAGAGCATCAGGCCGGAGGTCTGCCGGTCCAGGCGATGGATCATTCGAAGGTAAACGCGGCGGCCCTCCCGGAAGGAGAGGAAGAAAAGAGCACGCTGATCCATGGCCTCTTCCTCAAGACGACCGCCCCTGATCGGCTGACTCAAAAGGCCGGCCGGCTTGTCCACCGCCAGCAATTCGCGGTCCTCATGAATGATCGTGATCGCCTCGGGCTCCAGGGGCGGCCTGGGAATTTCGCTCCCGGGCAGGAGCAGATCCACGATATCGCCGCTTGAGACCTTCTTCGACTGCTGTCGGGTCAACCTCGAATTGAGGAGAACCATACCCTCGCCGATCAGACTCCGTGCACGGCGCCTCGAGAACTCCGTGGCGGAGGCCAGGAAGAGATCGAGTCGGGCACAGTCCGCCCGGACAAGAAAACGGGAACTTCCGGTTGGACCCTGCATCGGGGCTAGAGCACTCTCTTGGCCGGAGTCGTCGCCGGCAGGGCGCGGGTTCGCGCCCAGGACCGAATCGCTTTGATCTGGTCGTCCATGGTCCGGGAAAGAGGAATAATCTTGGAAAAGGCCTCCAGCAGGCTCTTCTGGCTGACTTCGACGCCCTCGGCGTGGGCCGTCACGATACCCTGGATAACCGCCTGCTCGATCTCCGCACCGTTCCATCCGCGGGTCGCCGAGGCCAGGAGAATGAGATCGAATTTCCCGGGATCCAGTCCCTTCTTTTTCATGTGGATCTTGAGAATTTCCTTCCGCTCCTCTTCCATCGGGAGATCGAAGAAGAAAACCTGGTCAAAACGACCCTTTCGAAGGATCTCCGCCGGCAGCAACGAGATACGGTTTGCCGTCGCCGCGACGAAAACCTCGGCGCGGTGCTCCTGCATCCAGGTCAGGAAGGTCGAGAAGATACGGGTCAGGGAACCCGTCTCTCCCTCATGGTATCCGGCGATGCCCATCTCGATTTCGTCGATCCACAACACCGCCGGGGCCACGGCTTCCATGGCCTCCAGGGAGCGGTGGAAGACCCACTCCGCCGAGCCGTGGACTCCGGAAAACACGAGGTTCATGTCCAGGCGGAAGAGCGGAAGACCCCATTCCTCCGCAATGACCTTGACCGCAAGGCTCTTTCCGCAGCCGGAAATCCCCATCAGGAGCACCCCCTTCGGAATGGGAACCCCCTCCCGCCTGGCTTCCGGCAGAAAGAGGTCCTTCCTCTCGCCGACCCAGTGTTTGAGCTGATCCAGCCCCCCGAGCCTGCTGATGTCGACATCCGGCTGCACAAATTCCAGGATCCCTTCTTTCCGCGTGATCTGCTCTTTTTCGTCCAGAATGTCTTTGAAGAAGGACTCATCCGGCCCCTGGTGGCGATTTATGAGACGCCGGAGGAGATGTTCGACCTCCGTCAGGCTCATCCCTCGAAGAGAACTCAGGAGGCGTTCCCTGGTATCCTCGCCGGAGCTTTCCTGCGACATAAAATCCGGAGACTGAGCCAGGATGCTCTGAACCAGGGAGCTGAGTTCATTGTTGTCCGGAAAAAGAGAGAGAACAACATAACTGATGGGAGCGAGGGTCTTGGGAAGATCGCCGTCAGATTTGAGGAGGAAGAGGTAGCGGCCCGTGTTGCGGATCCTCATCGCCGTATCTCTCAGTTGTCTGAGAAGCCTGGCATCCCCGATCGAGTCCCCCAGGTCTTTGAAGAGATAGAAGCCTCTCGGGGCCTTCCCGCTTCCCAGCCAACGCAGGGCCTCCAACGGGTCTTCAAGCGCCTCAGAGTTGGTTGCGCCGAAGCCTTCGACGCAGC
>JANTFG010000386.1 GCA_024763555.1 Thermoanaerobaculales bacterium | reverse complement strand
TCGATAGACTCGGATCCCCCGGCCGTCAAAACCCTCCAGTTCGGCCACCTGGCCATAGGCGGGTGGGAATCGGGGATCCCTCACAATCGGCCGGATGAACTCGCTGCCTTCCAACTCCACCAGATAGTCCGGTCGCGACTCCCAGAATCCGGTAGAGAAGTCCTGTCGGATGACATATGGAATGTACTGCGGTGAAACCAGTCCGACCAGATCCACGATGCCGAGCTCGGTGTAATAGCCGAGGTAGCCCACCTCCATGTAGGCGATGGTCTCCGAGGGTTTTGCGTTTTCTCGGAACCAGTGGGCCAGATTGAAGTAAGCAAGAGCACGCCCGGGAGTTTGATGACTCCGAATGCGGTGGGTGATGCCGATGGCGGGCGCGGAGAGGATTCCCGCAACGAGCAGCCAGCCCAATCCCTGCCGCCACCGGGGCGCCCGGGTATCCACCAGTCGCTCAAGAAGAAATTCCAGCCCCATGGCACTGCAAATCGCGAGAATCAGAAGAAGCGGCAGCTGATACCAGGGATAACCCGGCACGCCGAGCAGGCTGTAGCCGGCGGCATAGGCCAAGGCCCATGCCGGGAAAATCCACAGGCGTGGAAAGGAATGCCCGATCATCAGGAGGCCCAGCAGCACGAGTCCCCAGCCGATTGCCATCCTCAGAGGATGCGGACCCCATCCCAGCCCCCAGCCCGGAAGCCATTCCGAGAAGAGCCTCACAGGGAATGCTGCCCAGAGGCCGGAGCTGACCTGAGCCATCTTCGCGGCCAGGGTGGCGGGAAGCACCGAGCCGAAGCGGGGAATAGCATAGGCCGCCCAGAGGAGAATCGGAATCGACACTCCCCCAACAAAACGCAGGGTCGGAGAAAAGCCCGTCTCCTCTTTCGGCCTCCGGACTTCCGAAACCAGCACGACGAGGCCGAGCATCGCGGCAAAGAGGATGCCCTCGCCCCTGAGGAGAAAGAGGGCCCCTCCGGAGAGCCCGGCTGCCAGGGGCCGGCCGGAGAACACGAGAGCCGCCGTGAGCACCTCGACCAGCGCAAAGGGATAGGCTTCCATCGAGAGGTGCCCGATCCAGCCGGTGAGGGCGATCAGTACACCGATCATGGCCGCCGCCCGGGGCGCCAAACCGAAGGCCTTCCGCAGCAGAAAAAAAGACCAGATCAAACCCAGCCAGCTCCCGATACTGAGGAGAAAGGCCACCACCGTCGCTTCAGCCCCGCTGAGGGCTGAGACCAGGGCAACGATCAGCGTGAACAGAGGCGTTGTCGTCCCGAGTACGGTCGGGGGATGGTTAAAGACGAAGCCGTGACCCGCCGCGAGGTTCTTCGCGAAACACAGGGAGATCAGCGCATCATCACCGGGAAAGCGGGGATCAAGGTACAACAGGGCCAGAATCGGAATCAGGCTTGCAGCCGCGAGCAGGCCCACGGTCAGGCCGAGATTCTCCTCCGCGAAAATCGTCTCGCTCTTCACCCGCTGATGCTACCCCGGAAGGGAAAAAAAGAAAAACCGGCCATTCCCAGGCCCGGTCTTTCCCCGTGAATTTTCCTCGATCGGATGTGTCGCCAGATACGGCACAGAAGCAAATCCGGATTCCGGGGCAGACTCAGAATCAAGGGCCGCTGCGCCAATACCGGTGTTCGAGCACCGCAGAAACGGCGTTTTACGCGGCACTCTCATCTGGGTCTGTATCGGTCTCGGTTCGACATCCCCCGCCACTCTCGCTCAAGAGGAAAATGACCAGCGATTCAGATTCCCGCCTTCAAAGCCGTCCGCAAAAATGAGTTGCGGCCCAGGCGCCTGACAAGCGGTCGAGAAGCGACCTACAAAAGTACCCCAATCAGACGTCCCCGAATTATTCCGGGAATATTCGCCGACATACCAGGTGTCAACTCCGTTCGGGTCGGATGTTGCGCCGGAATAATCTCCCCAGCGGTAGGGGACTGCATCATAGGACGTGAAGATAACCTCGCCCGCCTTGAGTTCCGCCTCCGCCTGGATCGATCCGGCCGGGTCAGTTCCGAGTCGTCCCGTAAAGTACACGCTCGGATGCATCGAGGCGCTGGACTTCGTATATGCAATCGTGACATCGTTACAATGGTTGACCGCCAAATCGGCAAAGATCCGGTACTCACCGTCACTTGCGAAAACACCCGTTTGTATGACGGAGGGAGAACCCTGTCCACCATCCGGATCCAGCTCCGCCCAGCGAATACAGTTGACGGCCCCCTGCCCGGGATTACATGCGATGGTTTGGACGATCCACAGATGGCCGTTGCGGAACTCTGCGTCCTGGATTCGATAGTCGTTCCCCTGAATGTCCTCGCCACTCCCCAATTGTGGCGTGTCAATGGGATATCCCGCAGAGACCCCACTGGCCGAGTTGAGATTCACGGTTCCAAGATTCGTGAAACTGTTCGTCCCGAACGGATCCACCCACTCCTGGATGACGACCGTCGTGCCGTCGAAGTAATCACTCAAAATGTAGTGCGTGTCCCCGGTCGGCCAGCTCCCTTGAGCATAGCCGTGTGCATTCATCGGCTGTGGTGTCGAGCCGATTACCGTTTGAGAGACGACGCTCACGGCCTGATTGGCATAAGCTTCACTCTTTCTGATGGCCCATACGTCAGCATGAAAAGAATTTCCAAAAACATTTCCACCGACAAAAATTGCTTCATCACCAATGCCCGCATGGGGATAATCGAGAAAATCACCATCCTCACTCGTCCCATCAAAAGAATAACGGTACCAGGACCCGGAGGGGTCGCTGCTTGCGGAAACCGCGAAACAATACCCGTTATCCGTTCCCGGGCCCGAACTCGAATCAAATCCGATAAAATAGCGATCTTCCTTTTCGTCGTAGAGAACATTGGGATCGAAGGTCCCGGAACAGCCCGAAACACCACTGAAGAAGGTATCGGAGGAAACCGGCCCGTAGAGGGTGCTGCCTGAAGTATCGTAGATCTCTATCATCGAGTTGACGACGACAATCAGGTGATTCGGACCGGCCGCCATCTCAGGGTCGGGTGGCGTTTGTCCCCAGCCATCGTCAAAGTTGATTGTCTCGAAACTTGTCTCGAGGCCCGGCGCACGAGTTTGGCCCGACTCGGGGTTTCGTGTCTCGATCACCTGGAGCCCGGATTGCGGTCTCAGACGCAATGACTCTTCTCGTCGCCTTTCGACTTCTTCATCAGAAATAGGAACTTCAGGTCGGCCTTCGGGGGCAACA
>JANTFG010000385.1 GCA_024763555.1 Thermoanaerobaculales bacterium | reverse complement strand
TCGTCAACGAGGTCATCAAGGACTACTACCATCAGGTGGTTGAGCCCGAGAAGATGCTCTCCGAAGAACCGCTCTTCCTGATGTATACCTCTGGAACGACCGGCAAGCCCAAGGGCGCCCAGCACTCGACCGGTGGTTACATGGCCTACGTGACGGGAACCTCGAAGTACATCCAGGATATCCATCCTGAGGATGTCTACTGGTGCATGGCCGACATCGGCTGGATCACCGGGCATTCCTATATCGTCTACGGTCCTCTGGCTCTGGCTGCATCCTCGGTGATTTTCGAAGGTGTGCCAACTCATCCGGACGCAGGGCGTCCGTGGCGGGTTGCCGAGGAACTCGATGTCAACATATTCCATACCTCTCCCACGGCTATCCGGGCTCTCCGCCGGATTGGTCCCGAGGAACCTCACAAGTACAACTATCACTTCAAACACATGACGACGGTGGGTGAGCCCATCGAGCCGGAGGTCTGGCGCTGGTATTACAACGAAGTCGGGAAAAAAGAAGCGGTTATCGTTGATACCTGGTGGCAGACGGAGACGGGCGGATTCCTCTGCTCCACCGTCCCGGGCATTCATGCCATGAAGCCGGGTTCGGCGGGGCCGGGTGTTCCGGGAATTCACCCGATCATCTTTGATGACGATGGTGTCCCGCTTCCAGCCGGATCGAACAAGGCCGGAAACATTTGTATCCAGAATCCCTGGCCGGGCCTGATGCAGACGATCTGGGGCGATCACGACCGTTTCGTTCGGCAGTATTACCAACGCTACTGCAAGGATAAGAACTCCAAGGACTGGAGGGACTGGCCTTACTTCGCCGGTGACGGTGCAGTGGAGGCGCCTGATGGCTATTTCCGGATTCTCGGTCGTATCGACGATGTCATCAACGTCGCCGGTCACCGCCTGGGAACCAAGGAACTCGAGTCCGCCGGTCTGATGTGCGAGGCGGTTGGTGAGGCGGCGGTCGTGCCGGTTCCCGATCCCATTAAGGGCAAGATTCCGCATATCTTCGTATCTCTCAAGCCGGGCTATGAGCCTTCGAAAGAGATCGAGAAGCAGGTTTCAGATACCCTGAACAAGGAGATTGGACCGATCGCCAAGCCGGGCCGTGTCTGGATCGTCCCCGACATGCCGAAGACCCGTTCGGGCAAGATCATGCGTCGTGTTCTCGGCGCTATCGCAGCGGGTCAGGACACGGGTGATACCACCACCCTGGCCAACCCGCAGATTGTGGAGGAAATCAAGAAGCTGGCCTAGGAGCTTCCATGTTTTCGGAACGCCGGGCCCCACGGGGCCCGGTTTTTTATGCGCCCGGCGGGGTCGGTTCTCCCATGCATGCAGGTTGAAGAGAAGGATGGCGGCGGCGCCAGGCAGACTCGGCTATGATGTTTTTGTAGAGGAGGGCTTATGGCGGATCTGGCACTGATTACAGGAGCATCCAGCGGGCTAGGAGAGGAATTTGCCCGAATTCATGCGGCAAGGGGAGGAGATCTCGTGCTGGTGGCCCGAAGAGAGGAGCGGCTGAAGGCCCTCCAAGACCGGCTCCACCTGGAACATGGGGTGGAGGTGATGGTCCTGGCGCGGGATCTCTCAGTCCCGGGGGCAGCCCGCTCTCTCCTGGAAGAGCTGAAGGATTTCCCGGTCGAGATGCTGATCAATAATGCCGGTTTCGGCGGTCACGGCTTTTTTGCCGAGCAGGAGTGGGAGACGGTCCGGGATATGATCCGCCTCAATATCGAGACCTTGACCGGCCTGAGTCACGGAGTTCTCCCGGGCATGATCAAGCGGGGCTCGGGCAGCATCATGAACGTTGCATCACTGGCCGGCTTTCTGCCGGGTCCTCTGCAGGCGGTGTATTACGCGACCAAGGCCTACGTCCTGTCCTTCAGCGAGGCCCTGGCAAACGAGGTCAGGGACCAGGGGGTCATCGTCAGCGCCCTGTGTCCGGGAGCGACGGAGACCGAATTTTTTGATCGGGCAGGAATGGATGGCGTTGTGGTCCGAAAATTCGGCGTGGCATCCTGCAGGAAGGTGGCGGACTTCGGCTACAGGAGCCTCCTGAAGGGCAAGACGGTGGCGGTTCCCGGTTTTGCGAATCGTTTCATGATGCACTCGTTGAGACTGACGCCTCGCTGGCTGGCGACCCGTGCATCGAGAGCTGTGATGGAGAAGAAGTGAAGAATGTGTCGGCGAATATCTCCGATGGCTCCGGACCCGCCTGCGTTTTTCGTATGGCCGGAACGTTCGGACCCGGCTCGGCGCCTGGTTGAGAGTTGAGATCTTCCAGGCGCAGGTTAAGATGGACTCCTCAGATTCGGTGACGGGGGACGTGATGTTGATGCGGTTTTCAAATTTGATCATATTTCTGTTGCTGGTTTTGTCTCCGCTCACGACCTGGTCTACGCAGGCGATTCCGCCGGAAATTCTGCAGCACGCGATGGACGCAACGGTTCTGATCAAGGCGGAGAGGGTCTATCAGGGCGCCCATGTCCCCTCCTACGGCACAGGTTTTTTCGTGCATTCCGATGGCTACCTCATCACGAACAACCATGTCATTGCTGACGAGGTCGGCATCCGTCTTTATGGGAAGCAACACGATGTTCCGACAAAAATCCTCAAATTGGAAGTCGTGATCGGCAGCGGCACTTCAGAGGAGCGTTCACTTCCCGCCAAAGTGATTGCAAGGGACAAGGCTCGTGATCTGGCCCTCGTGAAGGTGCGCTTTCATCCGGCAGAGGTCCTCGATATCACCAGGCCGGCAGACATCAGGCTGATTGAGCCCGTCTGGGTCATCGGCTATCCCTTCGGGACCTACCTGGGCGGGGAGGCGGTCGATCAGACCGGGGAGGCGAATCCGGAGTTGACGGTTAACGCGGGGATCGTCACTTCCCTGCGCCATGAGGGCGGAAAAGCTGTCAAGGCGATTCAGACGGACGCGGCGGTCAATCCCGGAAATTCGGGTGGGCCGATGATTGACGCGGAGGGTCAGGTCGTCGGAATCGTGAATTCGAAGATTCTCGGGGGGGAAGGGGTCGGCTTTGCGATCGCTCCGGCGGTCATTTCGGAGTTTGTTCGTCAGCAGACCTTTGACGTCGACTTTCAGCCGGATGTCGTCTACGACCCTCCTGAAGAGATCGATGTGCGCCTCGTTCCTCTGCTGGTCGAGATCGAAGATGGGGCTTCGGGCACCGTGACTCTGGAAGGAGACGATATCCGGAGCGTTGAGGCC
>JANTFG010000384.1 GCA_024763555.1 Thermoanaerobaculales bacterium | reverse complement strand
CTTACGGGGGCACTACTTTTCCGCCCCTACTTCAGTCCTTCGTATGCGTAGGTCTTGAAGAACACCCGGACATCGGAGACGCCGTTGGCGTCCCGGCCGCTTCCGTCGGGTAATTCCTGGCCCTCGATGAAGGTGTCAAGTCCCTCGTTGCCTTCTCCCAGCAACGTCCCGTCGGGAATGATCAGCAGCCACCTGGAATTCCAGACCGACCGGGAAATCAGGCGTGAATCCTGGCGATCATCGCCCGATCAGAAAGTGACACTGGTTTTTCGGTCAACCCCTCCAGAGAAGAAATGGAAGGAAAATCAGGGAATCGCTATAAGATCTTCAGTGTCACTCTTGGTTTCAGGATCCAGCCACCGGAAAGATCTTTTCCTTCATAACGACACAGTTGACCTTCCCTCCAGGTCTCATCGCGTTCCTCTACAAGCTCCGTTGGGATATCGAGAAGGTCTTCGATGAAAAAAAGAACAAGCTTGGTGAAAAGAAGGCCTGGGCGACTTCTGCCGTTGCGCGATCTCAACAGGCTCACTTCGTTTGCATGGCCCATAACCTCATGCTTCTCTTTGAGCGCCTTCTTGAAGCCGATGAAAACCTGCGGGACGAGAAAAACGAGGCCAAGCGCCAAAAACGCCTTGAAGAAATGAAACGGGAAATCCTCGCAAATGGTCGGAAGCCAAACCCACTCGTCATAAACTGCATCAGAAGCACCCAGAGGACTCTCCAATTCATTCGCTGGCTCAGAGACGTCCTCGCGTTTCCGACCTCCTGGAGGGCTGAAATAGCCTCTTTACGGCCACTTATGCTCAGATATCTTCAGTGAATTTTCAACACCGTTCACCACATCGCCTGGGGACACTGCCGAGAAATCTCTTCAGTAAATTTTCAACACCGTTCGATCTCGCCTAATTGGGAAGACTCAAGAGCCTTTGAGTCGCCCGGTCAAAGAAAATCAACCCAGAGGCATCACTACCGATAAGTCGGACCGTCGCAGGGATCTCCTCAAGACCGTTTTCGATCGACTTCCATGATTTTCCATCTTTTGAGAGCCGAAAAAGAAATTGCTTCGGAATTGGTTTGGACCTGCTTCCACCTAAGGTCCAGACTGCCGCCACCAAGGCCCCGTCAGACGAGAGTACGTATGTTGGCATGACGTCCTTTCTTAATCGAGCCGATATCGGCCAAGGCGGGAGGTCCTGTTGTTTGTCGAGTGAACCTTTGTTTCCAAAAGAGAATACTCGGTCGATCGCGGGAATCAGGAGAGTATTCTCCGGTCCGGGTAAGAACCCGAACTCCGCAGTTCCGCGACCGACTATTGGTTCCACTGTTGCGGGAAATTTTGCCCGCGACAGGGTCGAACTCAGCAGTTCGCCGTTTTCTCCAAAGCGGTACACAAGATCGTAATCCAAATCGCCCTTGTGAAGCCTGGGGCTATCGAATCCCGCACACCAGAGAACTCCGCTGTCATCCGAGTGCAGGCTCTCGCATTGAATTGGGTAGGTCCGTACGATCCTGATAACCTCTCCCTTCCTGATGTCATATTCAACGATGGCGGAGGTGTACTGGCTGGCGTCATTGCCGACAAAAATCGATACAAAGAGATGAAGCCCTTTCCCGAGGGAGGCATCCATTACAGTAGCCAAGGTCGCATCAGGAATGTCTAGACCCGGTTGCCGATGAAAAACGGGGAAGCCCTTGCTGTCGAGAACCTCAACCTCTGTATCTTCCGGACCGGGGTAGCTCACGGGCTCTCGGTGGATCACAATGAAATGCCCATTTTCTAACTTTGCATACCCCTGAGGGCCGAAGGAAGCTGTGTCCACATCAATGTTCCCGGTCCTACGGTAGAAAAGATCTGCCGCACCGACCAAGGCCGAGACCATCCCTGTCAGCACCAAGAAAAACATCACGATTCGAAACTTCTTTCTGTTGAGTAACATGGCTATTCCTTTCTCTGAACTAAAGGCTACCAACCCGGCCAGCAGATCCTATCGTCGGCGCACCCATGGCATATAGTATAAGGATAATAGTACGGCTTGCATCCTATTGCATATTGAAACTGGCAAAGTGCAGTGTGGGGGCACTCATCCCCACCATAACAACCATAATCCCCTTCTTCCGGGTAAAAACCCGGCATACAGCCACCAGCGGCTTTCTGCTCACCGTGGGGCGTCTCTGTCGCAACAGGTATCCCAGCAAAGATATTTTCGAGCGGAACGCAATCGACAGACACCAAGAGGATGGTTTCACTCGAGATCCGGGCAACCCTGGAGCTCTCGTGTCCCTGAGACGCCCTGAGGCTTCCCAGACCACATAAGAAGAACAACAGGATCAGCAAAATCGTCGACGCCTGAACCGGTACCCGGCGACCGGCTCGATTGCCCATTGAACATGCTGCAAGTTTCTTATTTTTCATTGGCCCTCCTGTTCTTTGGGCCCTCCTGTTCTTTAAAAAAGTATACCAACAGCACCGTAAAGAATTAAGACCATTTTCGCCACAGGACTTCCCCAATGTTCTCAGGGATCGAAGATCGACAGATCGACAGGGGGTCGACAGGGGACACTGTTGAGTACTGTTGAGGCAAAGGACCAGCGTCTGGCTTCGTTGCTGAAGCCTGAACTCCCATGCATTCTTCTCTTCGTGCTCTTCTTTTCTTCGTGGTGGAAGTCTTTTTCAGGACTCGCCACCTTCAGTGGCGTCCTGCCGTTTCGGGCTGGTCCGGAACCAGGGGGGAGATCCCTCGACAGGCTCGGGAGGCAGAGTAAGGGGGCAGCTTGGGATGACAGAGTGAGGGGGAGGCTCGGAATATCAGCGAAAACCAGTTCCGGTATCGGCTCCCGGCCCGATTCGCTGTGCCGGACTACCGTCGCTGCCCCGAACCACGGCCGCTGTAGCCGGCTCCGGATTTGGTTCCTGCTCAGGTCCACAGTCACTGTCCCCGGTCTCGGATCGCCCTCAGCGGAGCCTCGTGTGCCCGTCAGGGGATCTCCGGATCCGGAATCTCCCAGATATCGATCCCGTCTCGGCGGTAGACCAGACGGAGTCCCTCCCGGAGCTTCACCAGGACCCTCTCCTGTCCGACATCGGCGGCCAGGGGTAGCAGGGACTGCAGGCGCCCGCCTCCGTAGCCCGGGGTCACGACAATGAAGCGAATGTCCTCCTCTGAAAGCTTCTCCCGTAATGCCCGGGCGTCGGCGCCCTCATTGAGCCAGATTGCCAGGGGCGGGCGGTTGTAGAGTCCCTCC
>JANTFG010000383.1 GCA_024763555.1 Thermoanaerobaculales bacterium | reverse complement strand
AGTCTTCGAGAGGCCTGGGTCCGGGACTGATCCACCACGCCAAGCCGGATGTCCGTGACATCAAAGCTCAGGGCATACCCATAGATCAGCAGCAGCACCACCGGCATCCCCAGCAGTGCCAGCGCCGTACGCCAGTCGCGCTTGAGCTGCAGAAGCTCCTTGACGGCCATCGCCACGACCCTGCGAATCACGAGTGCCGCCCCTCCTCCGCCTCACGAATTCTGAGGATGAAGACGTCCTCGAGCGAGGCGTGGATCGCCCTGATGGAAAGCGGTGTAAAACCCTGCTCTTCGAGGTGCCTGAAAAGCCTCTCCTTCAGCTCCGGCGCCTCGACAACGAGATGCAGGCTGCTGCCGAAGAACTCGGCTTCGACGACTCCGGGAAAAGCAACAATCTCATCCAGGGCCCGGGCAGCCCGGGGGCAGCGGACTTCGAGGACACAACCCGGCGGGAAGATCTTCTTCAGTTCACCGACACTATCCAGGGCCAGGAGTCTGCCGGCATGCATCAGGGCAACGCGATGGCAACGCTCAGCCTCGTCCATATAGTGGGTGGTGACGAAGATCGTGATGCCCTCCGCCGACAGTGCATCGATGAGATCCCAGAAGCGACGCCGGGCCTCCGGGTCCACCCCACCGGTGGGCTCATCAAGAAAGAGTACGGCAGGCCGGTGCAGCAGGGCGCAGGAGAGGGCGAGACGCTGACGGAATCCGCCCGGCAGATCGGCCACCAGAGCCCGGGAACGGGAGGCGAGCCCCGTCATCTCCAGCGCCCATTCTCGCCGTCTCCGGAATTCTGCAGCCCAGAGCCCCTGGGCGCCCGCCCAGAAGCGAAGGTTCTCATCCACTCTCAGATCGCTGTAGAGCGAGAACTTCTGGGACATGTAGCCAATGTGCTTCTTGATCTCGGCGCCCTCGGTCGCGATGTCGAAGCCGGCGACACTTCCGCTCCCGGAGCTTGGTTCAAGCAGGCCGCAGAGCATCCGGATCACCGTCGTCTTTCCGGCGCCGTTGGAGCCGAGGAAACCGAAGATCTCTCCCGGCACGACCTCAAATGAGACCCTGTCCACCGCGATGAAATCCCCGAAACTTCGGCTGAGATCATGCGCTGAGACCATGGCCCCGGTCGCTACAGGCACGCCGGCGGCCTTCCTCATCTGCCGAGAGCCCTCTGCAGGGCCGCATCTGCGATCCAGGCGGCGGCCCGGCTGCGGATCCGGGCAACTTCGGCGGCTGTCAGGTGGGTCTGGGCATCCATCAGCTCCGTCAGGGTCGCGAGACCGGCCTCATACCGCTCCCTCGAGGCCTCCTCCCAGGCCTTCGCCGCATTCAGGGAGATATCGGCGGCGCTCGCAGCATCAAGGGCCGATTGCATTTCAAGCATCTCCTGCTGCACCTCAAGGCGAATCCGCCGTTCGAGTTCCTCCCGCTCATGCCCTGAGGCGCGACGCTGAGCCTCAAGTTCCACCGCCTCCTCTTTCCGTCGTCCGGAATCGAAGAAACGCCAGGTAGCTGCGATTCCGATCTGCCAGGAATCGTTGAAAACGTCTTCCAGAGGCAGGTATCGCTGATTGGGCTGCGCCACGAAGTACTGCCCGCTTGCCGCGATCGTGGGCTTCAGGGAAGATCGAATACGGCGGATTCCAGCCTCAAGACCCTCCATCCCCGCTTCGCTGATCTTCGGCTCGGGCCGAGTCGCCAGCGCCTCCTCCTGGAGCTTCGCCAGAGCCGCGGGAGGGGAAGGGATCGTGTCGGCGCCTACATCTTCAAGCTCAAAGTCCTCTGCAATCCCGAGGAGAGAGCGGAGGGCGGCCCTTGATTGTTTCGCCTCGTTTTCAGCCCGGATCAATTCCACCTCAGCGGCGGAGACCCGCGCCTGAGCCGCCAGAACATCGGCCCTGACGGCCATCCCCGCCTCCCGCAGGGCCCGGGCGTCCGACAGCATTCTCCTATTCCTTTCGACAGTCGCCTCAGCAGCCTCGACTCCGGCAACTGCGGCTACAGCGGACCAGTAGAGGCTGCGGGCCTGTCTGCTGAGATTGAGAACACTCAGCTCCTGAGCCCACCGGGCCGCCGCCTCCTGTGATGCAGCTGCATCGCGTCCGGCCGAGATCGCACCCCCGGTATAGATCGGCTGGCTTATTCGAAGCTCCGCACTGTAGATCTCCCGGATACTGGGGAAGATCACGGTCGGTGGCTGGGTGGGCCCGTTGATGGGCGCCGTGAATTCCGGGACCGCGCTCTGGTGTACGAGCGCGGCATTGATATCGAGGCTCGGACCGGCCGCGGCATCGGCTGCCCTGAGGGCGGACTGTCCTGCCTCGACCCGATCCTCGGCCGCCCGACTGAGGCTCGAGGCTTCAAGCGCCATACTGACCGCAGTGTCGGCGTCAATTCTCAAGTCTTCAGCTGCATTACCGAGCACTCCCTGCCCCAGCAGGGCCGAGATCAGCAGAAGAATTCGGAATGGGTATTTCATATTGCCTCCTTCGGGTCGGAGAGAGGGGAAGACCGGGTGAGGTAGAGGAAGGTATCCTCCAGCCCGGGCGAGATGATCCCGAGTGACAGGAGATCGATCTCGTGATTCTCAAGGGCTCCGCGGATGAGGCCGATGGGATCGGCGTCCGAGAGCAAATGGACGTGAAGCCTGGTGCCGAAAACACTGAGATCGGCGACGGCGGGAAGGCCCCTGAGCAGCCCGGCGGCAGTATTGCGGGGACGGGCCTCGACCTCCACAATCACGCCCGGCATCAGGGCCGGGATCTCTGCCGGCGGCGCATCGGCCAGGATGCTGCCCTCGTGCATCAGGAGAACACGGGTACAGCGCTCCGCCTCATCGAGGTAGGGCGTTGCAACGAGCAGGCTGAGACCCCGGGCCACAAGCTCGGCCAGCAATCGCCAGAATTCGCGGCGGGTCACGGGGTCAACCCCGGTAGTCGGCTCATCGAGCAGGAGCACCTCGGGTTGATGGATCAGCGTGCAGGCCAGGGCGAGCTTCTGTTTCATCCCACCGGAGAGCCGTCCCGCAAGACGTGCCCGGAACTCCTTCAGGTCAACCAGATCCAGCAGTTCGTTCCGACGATCCTTCCAGGCCGGCACACCGTACATCTGCGCGAAGAACTGGATATTCTCGTCAACCGTCAGATCCGCATACAGTGCAAAACCCTGGGCCAGGTAGCCCAGTTTCCGGTGGAGATCCCGGCGATTCTTCCAGCTGTCGGACCCTAAGCTCAGGGCTTGACCATCATCGGC
>JANTFG010000382.1 GCA_024763555.1 Thermoanaerobaculales bacterium | reverse complement strand
TCGCTCCCGTCCCCAAGATCAAAGCCGGGATCCGGTCCCCCCGCGAGGCCGGAGAGCAGGGGGCTGAGACGATCAGTGAAGTCCAGTTCCGTGGCGAACGCGACGACATCTCCCCCATCGATCGTCCCCTCGAAGAAGCCGCACTGCGGACTGACGGCCTGCCAGGTATTGCTCCCCGATTGGCCAAAGAGGATATCGACGGCATTCCACTCCGTGATCAGGTGGCCTCCACCATTGAGGTAGGCCTCCACCGAGGAGCAGGCGGCCTCAGACCAGGCGCTCTCCCCGACGATGTGGCCGAGGAGGAGAACATCGGCGCCGGACATCGAACCCGCTTCGATGTCCGAAAGGCTGAGGATGGTGGTCGTGTGGCCGAGAGCCTGCACCGGAGCGGGATCCAGATCGCCGTAGATGGCGATGTCGGCACTCTCACTCATCGCGCAGATGCAGAGAATCGCCAAAGAGAGGCGGAACCACAGGGGAATGACACTGCCATATCTCATCGTGGCGCCTCCATGCTCCTGATTCGATAGCTGCGGTAGGCCCAGTTCCCGCATTCCAGGGCGAAGATCTGATCTCCCGTGCTCGAAAACTCAAGCGAACGGCTCAATTCGTCGCCGGGCGCCCCAAGGGTTCCCAGCGTGAAGTGGGTGTCGGCGGAGGCGAGTTCCTCCGACATCCCGCGGGCGGAGGAATAGTCTCCAAGATCCCGATTCTCATAGACATGCACCAGGGCGGCGCCGGGGTCGAGCAGGAGATCCTGGGCGCGGCTGTGGCAATCGGTCCCGGCGCCTTCACAACGGGTATTCCCGTTATCGAAGAGCAGAAATTCATAGCCGACGCCATCAAGGGGTGCAATGCCGTGCTGGTGGGAGAACCAGTCCTCCGGGTCGCCCGTCGTGAGCGTAAAATCGCCCCCGGCGCCGATCGCCAAGGGACAGTCTCGAGTTCTTCGACCTCGCCGGATGTCGCCAACGTTTCTGTCTATCGCAGGAACACTGGTTATCCCTCCGTCGTCGGAGACGGGCATCTGGTGTGTTCGCTGAGTAATGGTGCCACGAGCTGTAACGATCCCTCCTTGTCCCTGGGTAGCCGCTACTTCTACACAGTCTTCGCCTGTGACGAAGAGGACAACTGTTCCGGGGAATCGATCAGCGCCCTTGCGGATGTCTGCCCGAACTGCGATATTGATCTCATGGTGGGTACTTCGACTGCTGATCTCAAGGGCCTTCGCAACGAGGGCGTGATGGGGACGCCGCCGCCGGTCTGGAGCGTCAATACCGATTGGGACATGCTGAGTGCTCCGGGGAGCAACGCCCGGCCCGCCCTCGGCGATCTCGACAACGACGGCGACCTGGATCTGCTGGTCGGGCTTTCATATGGCACCTACAGGAGCTGGGAGAATACCGGCTCAAGACTGGCGCCTCAGTGGCAATCCAAGACTTCCTGGCCGCCGGGTTTTGATATTGGTAGTTACGCGAGTCCAGGCCTCGGGGACCTCGACGGCGATCTCGATATTCTATCCGGGAATAGCGTCGGGCAGCTCGAGGCCTACCGCAACACCGGCGATGCAGAGTCTCCGGGACCCTGGGTCACCGTGGCGGACTGGGCGAGCGATCTGCCGTTTCTCAAGAGCGTCCCCTGAAAGAACGAAAGAAGGAGCGAGCTCTGGGAAATCGAAGGCTGGGGAAGAGTGGTGAGAACTGGTTTTCCGGAAGGTCGGAGACCTCAGATCAGGGTTTTCGGGACTTTGGATTCTTCTGACACTCTATCAGGCTGCTAGTACCTTGCTCGCCAGGGGGCTACTTTGTCCGGCGGGCCGCCGATCCGGAGACAGCCTCTTGCGGGAAGGGAGCGAAGCTGAAAGCCCCCGGAGCCGGGGCAGCAAGCCGGAACCGATTCTGGAGCCGGGGACCGGAGCCGATTCCGCGGCCGGGTGCTGCGCCCGAGAGGCGAAACTGGTGCGGCAGAGGCTCACTCGAAGTGGTCGGAACTTCCCACGATCGCATAGGACTCAGACACCGCAACCCTGCTCCTGTTTGGGATACCAGGGTGGCGCCCGGCCCATCTTTTCCGGCTTCTCCCTGCTTTCCGCGGAGCTCGACCACGGGCAGGTGCGTCAGGTGGACAGATTGAACGACGGCCGCCAACCCCCATGTTAGAAAGTCCTCGTTACCGGATCTCAGAAAAGCCGTCAGCAGACCCCAGTCGCCATCATATTTCCATCCATACTGGCCTGTTATAGATCGCATGGCCGCCCCGCAGGACGATTCCTGCTCAAAATCGATGGGGATGTCGCCGAAGTCCATCCAGGAGTACATCTGGGAGGCGGAGATGGCCTCCTCGAGACCATCGAAGGAGATTCCGGTCTCTCCGGGGAGCGGAATGCCCTGGAGGATGGGCTCATTCACCCGGGCGATACCGGCATGCTCGCTGAGACTGATGGGGATGTTCAGGCTCCCGGCGGCCTCTGCATTCATGGGAAGAAACAGGAGGACAGCCAGGATCAACGGAGGCAGGAAGGGCAGGACATGCTGTGGTCTCATGAGATGAAGTGTGCGACATCCGGTAGGAGGAGTCATGATGTAAATGTTGGGTTATTGTGACAGTACGGGAGCGGAGCTTGGCCCTGAGACTGTATCTGCTGCTGCCTCTGTCTCCGCCTCTGAACTCCGGGTGGGTGGACTTCTTTCGTGTATGGTTTTTCCTCTATCGTCCGATTTTTGTGTTCTCCCCTCACTCACTTACTCTTCGGCTGGTGAAAAGCCCGGAAGACCGAGAGCGATGGAAGGCCTATCTGGAGAACTACCATTACCTTGGATTCAGAAGGCCATTCGGCGCTCACCTTGGCTATTTCATCGTGTCTGAAGCACAACAGCGGGAGCTGGGTTGCTTTGTTTTCACCGCTTCTGCAGCATGGGCCCCGGCGCCGAGAGACAAATGGATCGGTTGGGATGACAGCGTAAGAGTGGCCAGAATGAGATGGCTGAGTGTGTTGCCCGCCATATTGGCGAATGCCTTCTGCCGCTGGGGTGGAAAGCGGGTCGATATTCTCCTTGTGACGAAAGTAGGAAGTAAGAAAAGAAGAATACCTGGTTATACTCTCAGGCTTCATGTAGGATTAGATGGTGGAGGTAACTCAATGCTGGTGAAGAGGACATCCAAGAACCAGATCACGATTCCCAAGGATGTGATGCGTCATTTCTCCGACGTCGAGCATTTCGAAGTGCTTGCCGAAGAGGACCGGATCATTC
>JANTFG010000381.1 GCA_024763555.1 Thermoanaerobaculales bacterium | reverse complement strand
GGTGCGCCGGAGGACATCGCCGTCGACGCGAAGCCCCATATCGGGACCGATCGTCTGCGGGCGGCGCTGGTCTTCTTAAGGAGGAAGATCGAGAGCCTGGGAGCTGAGTTCGCCTTCAAGACGCGTCTTGAAGATCTCGAACTGGGCGATGGGGGAGAGCTTCGCGGACTGAAACTCACAGGAGCTGCGAGGGAGGCCTGCGAGGCACTTCTTCTTGCTCCCGGACATTCGGCGCGGGACCTCTTTGCGAGCCTCCTCGCCCGGAAGGTAAGCCTCGAATTCAAGCCCTTCCAGCTGGGCTTGAGGATCGAACACCCACAGGAGATGATCGACAGGAGCCAGTTCGGCAATCTTGCCGCGACGCTGCCGCCGGCGGAATACGTCCTCAACGACAGGGCGCGCGGGATCTTCTCATTCTGCATGTGTCCCGGGGGGCAGGTCGTCGCTTCCATCAGCGAGGCGGGACACCTCTGCACCAACGGGATGAGCCGGCGCGCGAGGTCCAGCCCATGGGCGAACTCGGCCCTGATGATGACACTCAGCAATCTTCCGGAGGCGGCCGACCATCCACTTGGAGGAATCGAAGTCCAGCGGCACCTGGAGCGGAGGGGCTTTGAGATGGGGGGAGGAGACTACTCGCTCCCCGCGCAGCGCGCCGGGGATTTCATCAGGCAGCGTCCCTCCCGGGGCAGGCTGGAAGGAAGCTATGCCCGGGATCTGAAGCCCGGGAATCTGGTGGAACTCCTGCCGCCCGGCATGGGAAAGGCCCTCTCAGAGGCCCTGGAAGTCTTCGACCGTCGGATCCCAGGCTTTATTGCCGAGGGCATTCTTGTCGGACCCGAGACCCGGGGCTCCTCGCCCATCAGAATCACCCGTGATCAGCTGAGTCGTGAGTCGGTGTCCACTCCCGGGCTTTATCCCGTCGGCGAAGGCGCCGGGGCCGCGGGTGGAATCATCTCCTCGGCCATCGACGGCCTCCGCTCGGCGGCGGCGCTGATCGGGAAGTTTGAGCGCCCATGACGGGGAACAGGTGGATGCAAGGGAAAGGAAGCACGGATTTCACGGATTTCAAGGATCGAAGAAGAAGACAATAAACGCGAAGACAGGCAGACATTTTCACGCAGCAGCGCAGATATTGATTCAATGGGACCCCAAGGAAACTCAATAATGAAAAGCATTTCCAACCTAAGCGCGCAAAACATGCATTGGTCAGGCAAGGATTAAGCTCATGAGATTCAGAGACTATATGATCACTTCTGAGAATCTTCCTCGGATCAGGAGGCTCGGATACACCAAATTTGCCCTCATCTACGGGGTGATACCAAGCTTTTTGATCCTGCCCATCTGGATACCCGCCTGGAGGTGGCTCAGCTCCCGAGGCTCGATCTACTCAGATGTTTTCGATATTCTCAGTGTTCTTGAACTCGCTCGAGACCTTGCGCTCCTGGCCCCGCTCGTTGGTATCGTTTTTGGCACTTTGATGTGGTCTGCCATCGTCGGAACGAAACCGGAGGAAAACGGGGAAAACCACCCCAGGAAACTCCGACCGATGTGGCAAGTGGTTGGGCTGATCCTGACAGGGGTTGGCATCGGAGTCTCGATTGGTGTCAGCGCGGGCATTTGGATCTACCGCGACAAAATGTCGCCTTGGGAAGATTCGCAGATAGCCTACGGGGCGGCCTGGTATGAGTACCTTTCCGTCCGCGACCTCTATCTCAACGGGAATTACCACGCCGCCCGTAAGGCCTTACTCGAGTATATTGAAGTTCTTTCCCAGATCAGTGATAGACATCTGGAGTACACAGGTTTTCTCGAGCCCCGGCTCGAAATGGCCCATACCTATTGCCGTCTTTCCCTGCTCGAAGAATCGGAGGGCAAAGCCGATGAAGCCAAACGGCATTGGGATCAAGGCACTTCACTCCTGAAGAGCGCAGGATGGAAGGAAGTTAAACGAGAAAAGATACTCCTCACTCTCAAGGCTATTGACCTTGCTCTACCTGAAGGAATCGATATCCCGGAATCAGGAGAGAATCCTTGAAATTCGTGTGCAAATCGGTGCCACATTGGCGCCTGTGCCCGGTTTGCGTCACCAGCATTCTCAGGATCCGCTTTGAGCCGCGTTGATACGAGATATATCGCCCCGATTTCAGCTTGCCGGGATCTCTGGTACCTGCGCCGGCCATCAGTCCGGGTGCTCATCAAATCAACTTCCGGCCGAATCATTCGCCAAACCTGCAACCGCCAGTGGCAGGATTGCCTGAACCTCCAGGAAACTCCCTGCGTTTATTTTCATAGGGGCAATGAACGATGAGTGATTCAACGGAACAGAAAGACCTGGGCCAGACTCTGGTTCCGCTTTGTATTCCACAGAGCGAGGTCGAGGCCGTACTTCTTAGCAGCCTGTTGCGCTCCGAGCATATCTTCCACCTTGTCCACAACGATTTTTTCGGCTCGCTGATGGTGGGCCCGGTCATCGAGCTTTATAATGCAAAGACGATTTTAGTTCGCAAAGGCGATCTCCAGACAGCCCGGGAAGTGATCGAACCGGCAATCAGACCCGAAGAAGGGCTCTGTGATCACCGGTACACGGTACTCGAGATGATTCGCATGGCAGCCGAGGTCTTTCTCATCGGCTGGATCGTGCCGCGCCCTCGAACAACGGGGCTGAAGCACCGGAAAAGCTAGCGAAGGAGGATTGATTGCAAGGAGCGCCATTGGGGGGCCAGGATGCTCACTCAGCCCAGAGCCTGATGCAGAGGAAACTCAACTATGAGAATCGGTGATAGCCTGAGCGCGAAAAATCGAGTATCAGGTGGCGAAGTGATTCACTTCGTGAAACGTATCTCGGTCGTTCTGCTCAGTTTGGCACTGGTGACCGGGTGTGGTCCATCGCCGGAGTACAAGGCAAAGAATGGAGACATCGTCTTTCAGACTTCACGTTCCTCTCAAAGTCTCGCCATTCAGCAGGCGACACACTCCGTCTATAGCCACATGGGCATCGTGTACGTCAGAAACCAGCAACCATTCGTCTTCGAAGCCATCGAGCCGGTCACGACGACGCCCCTCGGCCGGTGGGTGGCTCGAGGCAAAGGCTCCCAATTCGTTGCCAAGCGCCTGCGGAACGCGGACAGCGTACTGAATCCAGATGCCCTCAAGCGGATGCTTGAGGTCGGTAAGAGCTTCCGAGGGAAACACTACGACCTGTACTTCGAGTGGTCCGATGATCGGATGTACTGCTCTGAGCTCGTTTGGAAGGTCTTCGATCGCGCCGTGGGTATCAAGGT
>JANTFG010000380.1 GCA_024763555.1 Thermoanaerobaculales bacterium | reverse complement strand
GAAAGGGGGGGGATGAATGAAAAGAACTTAGACCAGTGTCAAGGGGGTTCAAAAAGGTAATAGGCGAACACGGGTATGGTTCGCGAATATCTGCCCTCGTGTCCGGCCACCCGCGCGTGAAGGTTGGACTACGCCTCCCCTCATTCGATCTTGAACTTCGCATCTCCCTCCATCTGAAGCCTCTTCTCGTGATCCCTTCAGCAATCTGGTTCCGGGAGAAGAAAATACAAGGGCTCGATAGCATCCCCTGGTGTCTTGCAGAGGACTCGCCACCAGAACCCGGAAGGGGAAGGCCACAAACTCTATGCTAAGATCAATTGAATGAAAGTCGAAATTCAATCCAAATCCCGGGAGGCTGTTTGCGGACTTTTCAAGCTCGGCCGGCACCATTCAGATCATCGTCGACGGAGCTGACGCTGCACCAGGCCCTGTCTGCTCCCCCGCGCAGACCCTGACTCCGATTGGAGACCTCAGTCCCGCCTTTTTCGACCGCATCGTCCTGGTGCAGGCCCAGAACACGGGTCCGGTCCCGATCGATGTCCAGGTGATCCTCCACACAGCCGGTTCTCCGGTCCGGGCGGTCTTCCCGTCGGTCACCAAATCTGTTCCGCCGCTCAGCGGCCCGGCCAACCTGGAGTTTCTCTACGCGACGGACTTTCCCGGTCTCGGTGATCTTACGGCGGTCAGTGCCGTGGAGCTGCTCATCACTTCACAGATCCCAGGCGGTACTCTCCTTACCGACAGTCTGACGCCCTCGATGGGGAGCGTGCCCGTCGAACTCCTCTCCTTTACAGTGGAGCAATGAGTCCGGAGCCTCGATGCGAGCTGAAATATCAGGAGTTTAAGCCGGGAGGGCAGGAAATCAGCGCCATCAGGCCCATGATACATTGATCCAGCCTCCCGGGGCGGTCGGCCTTGCTTGGCCCCTACCCTGACTCGGCACCACTCTCCCCGCATTGCTCCAGAACTTCCCGGGCGATGATGGCGGGAAGGCGCTTTGGGGTCAGAGTCTTGAGGAGTTCTCGGGCTTCCGATTGCGCAGCCGCCGGATCTCCTGCATCCAGCTGAGCCCGGGCGTGGAGGGCGCGTCCGAGCTGAAACAGCTGGAAGACCGAAAAATCATCGACAGCGTCATCCTGAAGGCCGGGCAAACAGGAATCCAGCAATCCAAGAGCTTCCGATGCGCGTCCCAGCCCAAGATCAGCGGCAGCCTCGGCCAGGCGGTATTCCCAGCGGGCATCGGGATGGTCGCCCCCTTCACCGCGCATCTTTTCGGGATCATCCGGCACCGTTTTTCCGAGGCGCCAGCGGGCAAGACAGGCAAGTGCCCCGGCGGCAGGTTCGTAAGACACCGGGGCGAGAACACAGTCACTGAGATTCGACTGATCCCACCACAGACGGACTCGAGCCTTGATCGCGCTCTCCACCTGGACCCCCTCTTCCGTCCGGAAAGATCGAAGGCTCTTTTCGATGAGATCGCGATTCCTCTCCTCGATTGCGATCCGAATCAGCAGGATGGGCGCATCGAAAGCTCCCCGGCGAGACTCGGGTAAGCTGACCATCGCCTGCAGGTGCGAGATCGCATCGGCCGCCCTGCCCTCAATCGCCAGAAGCTGCGCCAGGCGGTAATCAAGATCCTCATTAGAAATTGCTGCAGCGGCCTTGTCGAGAATCCCAATCGCGCCTTTCAGATCCTTCGCCCGGGCAAGAGCCCGGGCCTCGACCAGATTCAAGGCGATATCATAGGCCGGTTCCTGGAGCAGATCTCTCCACTTCGAACGCAGCTCTTTGCAGTGATGTCGAAGGCTCTCGGGATCTGCCGCCTTGAGAAGAATATCAAAATCCTTGATGACAGCCAGGAACTCCAGCCGCTGCCGATGGAGGTCACCTGCCGGTCCGGAAGTCCCAAGGACATTGCCCCAGCGATCCAGATGGATGGTGGAAGCTTGATCGGAGACCAGCAGAAGACCCTGATCAGGCTCTGTCTTGAGAGCGGGGATATCACTCGAAAAATTTCGGAGGCTCGGGTCAAGCATGGTATACCAGTTGAGTCTCGCACCTGCAATCGCCGTCTTCCCATCGGTGATGCGGTCTGTCCAGCCCTGCGGTGGGAAGCCACTGTCAGGGTGGAGAGCGATCTCGCCCACGATCGGCGCCATCAAAGGCCGGTTTCTGACACCGGCAAATCGGATCCTTGGATTGTGTCGATCCGGCAATAGCTCAACCTGCCGAATGTAGCCCGGATTCTCCATCAGGGAACACCAGCTCCTGGTGGCAGGCAGGTAAAGCAGAAGGACTGTCGGAAAGAAATTCTCCTGCCGGGCGATCACGACCAGCTCCGAGCGCCCGTCGAGATCCAGGTCTGCTGCCCGCAGACCCAGATCCAAATTAATCGGAAAGGGGTATGGCCATGAGCCGATGATCTCGCGGGGCCGAACTGAAAACAGAAGATCCCCGTTGAGCTTCAGTGCTTGAATCTGCGTCGGAGGCCCAGGGGAGCCCTGCTCGCCACCACTTCTTTTCGTCGCGACAACGATCTCATCAATCCCATCGCCATCGAGATCGGTTTTCAGACTTGGACCGATCGGCAGATCCAGCTTCCGACGCCAGGTCTGTCGGCCCTGAAGGTCACGACCACGCACCTCGCTCTTCCCGATTTCAAATCGAGCAGTCTCCCTCTGACGAAGGATGGAATAGGCCAGTGGCGTGAGACAGATGACAACCAGGGCTGCAGCCGCCATCAGCGCCGTCTTTCGTCTCGGTCTGTAGCGATATTGACCCCTGGCCAGCGCGGATTTGATTGCAGACGCTCCCGGGCGCTCCCGGGGCTCAGGTTCCAGCATGCGGCGGATGAGGCGGGAGAGCCAGCGGGGGGTGTCGGGCGCCTTTCCCCGAAGTCGGGGCGGGCGTTCCTTCTGGCGGCGCATCAGTGTTGACAGAGGCGAGGCTCCGCCGTGGGGTACCTCTCCGCTGAGGCAGCGGTAGAGCGTCAGTCCCAACGCATAGATGTCGGATTCCGGTGCAAGTTCGCGGCCGGTGGCCTGCTCGGGCGCCATGTAGGCCGGTGTGCCCACGACCATCTCAGTCGCGGTCAAGGTCATTCCGGCCTGCATCGGACGCGCGAGGCCCATGTCACAGAGTTTCGCCGTACCGTCGGGAGTCAGGAGAATATTGCCCGGCTTGACATCGCGATGGATGATTCCCCGCTCGTGAAGATACTCCAGCGCAGAGGCGATCTCGGCCCCGATCCGGATGACCGATTCCACCGGAAGCTTTTCTTCGCGGCGGAG
>JANTFG010000379.1 GCA_024763555.1 Thermoanaerobaculales bacterium | reverse complement strand
TTCCGAGATCTGCGAGCCGGTAGCGGCCCGATTGGTCGCGTAAAATGTTGGATGGTTTCACGTCCCGGTGAACGATGCCCTGTCCATTGAGATATTGGAGCCCAGCCAGCACATCTGTCGCGACTTTGAGAACCTCTCGAAAAGGGCTCCTGGCACCGTCCCGAGTTCGAGAGAGACTACCTGGACTGAGGTATTCCATGACCACGGCAAGGCGATCACCGGCTTCGATCAGCTCATAGACCTGAACGATGTTTTTATGTCGCAGACGCCGTCCTATGGCAACCTCTCGCCGAAATCTCTCTGCTGACGAGCGATCGTTCGACCGATGGACAACCTTGATGGCGACCGGCTCTTGAAGTTCATTGTCATAGGCCAGCCAGACGACGCCCTGCCCGCCTCGGCCGAGTTCGCGAACCGCACGCCAGCGTGGAGGCAGATTGATGCCGAGATCAGCCTGAACCTCGGTGTCTGCGACTCGCGTATCAGTTTCAGACTTCGTTCTGGCTACCACAAGACACCCGCCCTTACTGGGTCCGCGAGTGACGGGGCAGTTCTTCGGTAGTGCCGGGTCGAAAAAGGGGCTTTGGATCCCGGTTTGCTCACAAAGGCCATCCTAACACGGTCGACGACCGATACAGAAAAATCGCCTGCTCCACGCATGAGAGGATCGAATTAGGTTCATCATCATCATCTCCGGACAACGGTGAGCGAGATGACCGAAGCAAGGCAGACTTAAGTGGGCCGGTGATCTATAAAACAAATCCCCCGTCGGATCTCTTCATCCGGTCCGGTCCGCCTGGAAACTTAAATTCAGTCATCGGACCCGGTAGCCGGTAGCTGCTCCCGCTCCGGCCCCGGCTCCGGCCCTCCGCTCCTGCTCCTGCTCCGGCATCGGCTCCCGCTCCAGTCCCTGCTCCTGCTCCGTCTCATCTCCCGACGGCCCTGGTGCGTGTTAGAGTTCTTCCGAAGGGAGCGCTGATGGAGTTTCCACTTCGGGTGGGTTGTGTCGACATGGGATCCAATGCGATCCGCTTCGCTGCGGCCGAGTTCCCGGATGAACGCAGCATGCAGGTGCTCATCGCCGATCGAAGGGCCGTTCGACTGGGCCATGGGGTCTATCTTTCGGGCAGACTTGATCCGACTGCGATCGATCAGGCCTGCGAGGCGATGGATGATTTTGCCGCCCATCTGAAGGCCCTCAAGCTGAATTCATTCCGCGCGGTGGCGACCTCGGCGGTTCGCGAGAGCAGGAACGGAAAGGAGCTGGTTCGCCGGATTGCCGATCAGGCCGGGATCAAGCTCGAGGTCATCGGGGGTGCGGAAGAGGCCCGGCTGGTTCACCTGGCGGTCGCACGGCGGATTCCCCTGGCCGGTTCGCCCTGGATTCTCGTGGACCTCGGAGGAGGGAGCGTCGAGGTCTCTCTCGTTGATGCGAAGGCGATTCTCTGGAGCGAGACTCACACGATGGGCTCGGTCCGGCTCCTGGAGGAACTGACGGGCGCAGGCAGCGAGCCGGGTCGTTTCAGGAAGCTCCTGGAGGAATACATCTCGGTTCTGAAATTGCCCGATCTGGCGGAGGGACAGGAACTGGGAGGCTATATCGCGACGGGAGGCAATATCGAGGCGCTGGCCCGCCTGGCGGGGCTGCCCGGAGAAGGCGAGGTCTCGGTACTTTCGATGGAGGCCCTGAAGCTCCTGATCGAGCGTCTCGCCTCGATGTCATACCGGAGAAGGGTCGAAGAACTGGGTCTCAGGGAAGATCGTGCCGATGTCCTTCTTCCCGCGGCCCTGGTCTACCAGCGACTCGGTGAACTGGTGGGAGCGAGCGAGATCATCGTTCCGCACGTCGGCGTCAAAGAGGGTGTGATGTACGATCTCATGGATGAACTCGTCCGTCACGCCGATCGCGAAGACCGGCTTTACCGGGAAGTTACAGCGGAGGCCCTCGCTCTCGGGAGGAAGTACCGTTTCGACGAGGAGCATGCGGAGCAGGTCGCGACGCTTTCACTCTCTCTGTTTGATCAGTGTCGCTCACTCCACCGCCTGGGGAAGAAGGACCGTCTGATCCTCCACGCGGCGGCCCTTCTTCATGATGTTGGACAATTCGTCAGCTATCGGGGGCATCACAAGCATTCTCTCTACCTCATTCTCCATTCTGAGCTGGCTCATTTTACAAAGGACGAACTGGCCATGGTGGCCAATGTGGCCAGGTACCACCGGAAGGCGCCGCCGCGCGAAGAACACCCGGAATATATGGCGCTTTCGGAGAAGGACCGGGGGCGCGTTCTCAGGCTCGCGGCCCTGTTGCGCCTCGCCGACTCCCTGGATCGGGAACATGCCCGGAGGGTCGAGGCGCTGAACTGCGAAATCTCCCCGGATTCGGTGCTGCTGCAGCTCAATGGCCGGGGCAATCTTCTGCTCGAAGGCTGGGGACTGCGGAAGAAGGCTGAGCTTTTCCGCTCCCTCTTCGGGCGTGATGTCAGGGTCCGTTTCCTCGGGGGAACAAGCTCATGAGTTATCAACGGTGTTCCTGGTGCGGCGACGACGAACTCTACTGTCGATATCACGATGAAGAGTGGGGAGTGCCCCTGCACGATGATCGGCGACTCTTCGAGTTCCTGGTGCTTGAGGGCGCTCAGGCGGGGCTTTCCTGGCTGACCATCCTCAGGCGGAGAGAAGGCTACCGTCGGGCCTTTGCCGATTTTGATCCAGCCCGGGTTGCCGCATTTTCCGAGGGAGATTTCGAGCGCCTCCTCGGGGATACCGGTATCATCCGGAATCGGGCCAAGATCCGTTCCGCGATCCGCAACGCACAGGCCTTCCTTCGGATCCAGAAAGAATACGGCTCCTTCGACACCTGGATCTGGGATTTCGTCGATCACAAACCCATCGTCAACAAGTTCGACTCCGACGAGGAAATCCCGGCGAGCACCGCACTTTCGGAGAAGATCAGCCGGGAACTCAAGGCCAGGGGCTTCAGTTTTGTCGGGCCGACGATCGTCTATGCTCACATGCAGGCGACGGGGATGGTCAACGACCATCTCAGGAGCTGTTTTCGCTGGGAGCAACTCCGGTGATCGGATATCCGAAGCTTCTTGAGCCGGTCTTCAGGCCGCCCTCGGAAGCGGGCTCTCTGATTCTCCAGCTGACCCTGGGTTGTTCCTGGAACCGCTGCACCTACTGTGCGATGTACCGTTCGAAGGAATATCTTGTCAGACCCCGCGAGGAACTGATTGACGAGATCCGGGGCCTGGCGCCCTCGATGCAGGGAATTCGGAGGGTTTTTCTCGGGGACGGGGATGCCCT
>JANTFG010000378.1 GCA_024763555.1 Thermoanaerobaculales bacterium | reverse complement strand
CCTGGCGGGAATTCTCCTGAATCGCTACGATGTCCAGCGGGAACATTACTATTCCCAGTACTCCTATTACCGCTACTCCTACAGCGACGAAACGGAAAGTGCAGAGAGCGGAGCCTGAACCTGCAGGGATTCAGGATAGGCTCGATGAATCCAGGCGCCGAGCTATACTGCAACTGAATCGCAATAACTTTTAAGATCCGGATCCGTATACCTCCCAACTGGAGGTTTTCAAGGTGGCTCGCGGCTTCAATTTCCTCGTCCTTTCTCTCTCGGCGTTTCTCCTGACGGCGATGGCCGGATTTCCAGGCGAAACTCAGGAAGACTGGGCCACGAGGATCAGGGCCCTCGGAGTCGAACCCGAGGAAGTCGTCCGGCCCTTCGAGTACGACGAGGACATGCGTCTCTGGGCGGAAAAGCAACTCAAAGGCTATCACGGTCTCTCGGAGGAGAAGCAGCTCCGGGCTCTCCAGAGGGCACTCTTCGACCCGAGCGAGTTTCCCTTCCAATACGAGCTTGAAGCGACCCTGACGGCGCAGGAGGCCTTCCGCTCACGCCGGGGAAACTGCATGGCCTTCACCTCCCTGTTCATCGCACTCAGCCGAAGCATTGGTCTTGAGACCCACATGGTTGAGGTCGAACGCCTCCCGGATGTCGATGAGCAGAACGGATTGATCCTCGTGAACCGTCACGTGGTCGCGGGCTACCGTGGGAGCAACAGGGTCACCCTTTACGATTTCTACGTCACCAGCACGACTCCTTTCTTGAGGAGAGATTTCATCACGGATCTCAAGGCCATCGCCCTCTTTCACAATAATCTCGGGGCGGAGGCCCTGAGAGCCGACAGGCTTGGTCCGGCAGAGGCACATTTCCTGATCAGTACGCGCCTCGCGCCCGATTGGGCGCCGGGCTGGATCGGCCTCGGCGTCTGCACCGCCCGTCGTTCAGAGTTCAGAAAGGCTCTCGCAATCTACCGGAAGGCCCAGAAGCTCGAGCCCTCCAACAACACCGTTCATCGCAACATGGCGGCTGCCTATTATGCTCTGGGTGACAGGCAGTCCGGAGACGCGGCTCTCGAAGCAGCCGCCGACAAAACCCGAAACCCCTTCACGTTGATCGCTCTGGCAAATCTGGAGATCAAGAGAAGAAACCTGAGCGCTGCCGCCTCGTATCTTCGACGTGCCCACTGGTGGTATCCCAGGGAACCAGCCGTCCTGGAAGCTCTCTCGAGGCTGGCCGCCATCCGGGGCGACTGGGACAAAGCGGAAGAATTTTCGCGTCGCGCCCGAATGCTGCGCTTCAGATCGAAACAATAACAGGGCCAATTCACCATCGATCTCAGATCTCCGGTACACTCGAGCCCGGAGGAAGACAGATGCGAAAATCTCGACTCATCATTGCCCTCGTTCTCATTCCGGCTGCCATGGCCTGTACGTCGATGGGTCTGACGGATCCGCCCGAGCTGACCCTCGTCAATATTCAGTTCCGCGATTCCACCCTCTTTGAGAGTACCATCGAGGCCACCATGCGCGTCCTCAATCCCTCACCGGAGCCATTGAAGATTGAGGGAGCTTCTTTCAAGCTCAGTCTCGACGGGCACACGGTCGGACGGGGCGTCAGCCAGGCTCAACTGAGCGTGGACGGACTTGCAACGAATACCTTCCGGATGGATTTCCACATCAATAACGCCTCGGCTCTTTTCAGGCTCCGCCAGATCATCGAAACGAAGAGTACACACTATGGCATCAAGGGAAAACTCTTCTCCGCCACCTCCTACGGACGCCGTTCCATCAGGATCGAGAAGGCGGGCGATCTGGATCTCAGTAAGACAGCGGATTCTCTGAACCCGGGCGGCACACCGGAACCGATGCTGCAATAGGCATCGGGTATAGCAGCGTCAAGCAGAGACTTTCGACCGGATTTCAGATGGCGAATGGACTCCGAAAAAAAGCCGTTTCCGAAGGGGAACCGGCTACAATCCCCATCCGGAGGTTTGCATGCCCCTGAATGATTCCTCGGGGCGGATCCGATCCCTGCTCGACCGGCTCCTGCCCGCAGTTGAAAAACCCAGCCGTTACCTTGGTCTGGAACGAAACCTCATCCGGAAGCCCTGGGACGAGGTCCGGCTGAGGATGGCCCTTGTCTTTCCCGACACCTATGAAATCGGAATGTCACACCAGGGGTCACGGATTCTCTACCACCTGGTCAATCGCCGCCCGGACGCCCTCCTGGAGAGAGCCTACACACCATGGCCGGATATGGCCGGCACCATGCGAAAGGCCGGTGTTCCCCTCTATTCGCTGGAGTCCTATCGACCGATTCGAGACTTCGACGTCCTCGGAATCACCCTTCAGTCGGAACTTAACTACATCAATGTGCCTGAAATCCTTGATCTCTCGGGGATTCCTTTTCTTGCCGCCGACCGATCTGAGGACGACCCCATCGTACTCGGCGGCGGTCCCTGCATGGCCAATCCAGAGCCCCTGAGCGATTTCTTCGATGCTTTCCTCATCGGAGACGCGGAAGCCGGACTCGATGCTCTCCTTGACACCCTTGCCGAGGGGAAACAGAAGGGCATCGCCCGGCAGGAGCTGCTTGAGCAGATCTCGGGACTGCCCGGCGTATATGTGCCCGGCCTCTATGTCTGGGATGAATCCACCGCGGTACTCCGCCCGAAAGGAGGCGCTCCCGCTCCCATCCGCAGAATCTGGTGTGAGGCCCTCGATCCCGCCGATCAGCCTGAGTTGCCCATCGTGCCCTTCGCCGAGGTGGTCCAGGATCGAATCGGCATGGAGATCATGCGAGGCTGTACCCAGGGTTGTCGTTTCTGCCAGGCGGGTTTCTGGTACCGACCGGTCAGGGAGCACGAGGCTGCGACCGTTCTGGACCGGATCACGACACAGGTCGAGGAAACCGGTTTCGAACAGATCAGCCTCCTCTCCCTCTCCTCAGCCGACTATTCGCAGATCAAGCCTCTCGTCGGGAAACTCTCCAGAGAACTCTCGGATCGAAGGGTCTCCGTCACCCTTCCCAGCCTTCGGGCGGACGCCTTCTCCGTCGATCTCGCCGATGCCGTCTCCCGTGTTCGCAAAGCCGGTTTCACCTTCGCCCCGGAGACCGGTTCGGACCGTCTCCGACGAGTGATCAACAAGACATTTACCAACGCCGAGATGATCGATGCCGCTGAAATCGTTTTCTCCCGCGGCTGGAAACTGATCAAGGTCTATGCCATGATCGGCCTGCCGACGGAAACCGACGAAGATCTGCTCGACCTGGTCAAACTGGCAGCAGAGCTTGCCCGTGTGGGAAGGCGAAGGGCAGGAA
>JANTFG010000377.1 GCA_024763555.1 Thermoanaerobaculales bacterium | reverse complement strand
CGAAAAGGCAATCGTCCGAGAACACATCGAGCAGGTTCTCGCGGTCGACCAGGCCCTGAAACGGGTCGGAGGCGGAGATTCGCGGCTGATAAGCATCGTCGAGTGCAAGTATTTCGCTGGGTATACGGAAGTCGAAACCGCGGAAGCTCTCGGGCTTTCTGAGCGGACCGTCCGGCGGCTCTGGCAGCGGGCGCGCCACGAATTGAAGGCTCAACTCAGCGCATGAGCCCTCCGCCGGATTCCCGGGGTTTCCTCAAGACCGGCGGGGCCCTTGGCTCGGGACTCGGAACCTCCGCCTTTGGGACCGAAAAAGCTGCACTGTCCCCTTCGTTTTCGCTACTTTCTTGCTCTTGAGTCCTCCCAGCCCGAAGCAGCCCGCAGTCTGGCCCGGCCCGCCCTCAAGGAGATCGAGAAACTCAAGGATCCTGGTTTTTCGGACGATGTAGCCCTGCTGAAACAATGGCTGAAGACCCATGGGCCTCGATCCTCTCCTCCCGAGACCTTCGCTCCCGCGAATCACATCTCAAGGGCGATGGGCCCTCATTTCCCACCGATCTGGGACCTGCTCATCGAAGCAGAGACCCTGCAACATCCTGGATCTTCTCCAATACCTCGTCAATATCGGCTCTGCTCAGGTCCGGGTCGATGCACACCAGTCGAATCGCACTGCGGCCCTCGACGACTCCATGCCCGATCTTGAGTCGTCCCTCTTCGTCGAGTTTTCGGCAGATTTCCTCACTCTGACAGCCGGGAAACTCGAAGCAGACGTTGATCGACTCCGGTTTCCTCACGAGCCTGAGTTCGGGCTCGGCTTCAATCCGGGAGGCTGCGTAGGCGGCCAGGTCGAAAAGGCGCCCGATCCGTGCGTCGTAACCGCGGTCGCCGTGATGTTTCCACGCAGCCCAAAGCTTGAGGGCGTCGTTGCGCCGCCCGCACTGAATTGAACGCGTACCCGGGTTCAATTCGTCCCGATCCGCCTGGAAGAGGTATTCCGCCTTCTCGTTGAAATTCTTCTCCAGGAGTCCCCCGGACTTCAGAAGGAGAACCGAGCAACTCAGCGGAACTCCCATCATCTTGTGGGCGTTCCATGTGAATGAGTCCGACAATTCACTGCCGTCGAGCAGGTGGCGATGCTCTCGACACAGGAGAACACTCCCGCCGAGGGCGCCGTCGACATGAAGCCACATTCCTTCTTCCCCGGCGACTTCGGCCAACTCACGGATCGGATCGAAGGCGCCGAGAACCGTCGTCCCGGCGGTGGCGACAATCATCAACGGCATCTGACCCTGCTCCCGGTCCTCCGCGATCAACCGACGCAAGGCTGAAACCTCCATCCGGCCCCTGCCGTCCACCGGAACTTCGCGGACATTCTTCCGGCCGATACCGATCATCCCAGCGCCTTTGCGGGTCGAGTAGTGGGCGTCCTGAGAGACGTAGATCTTAAGGGGCTCACCCGACATTCCATCCTCACGGGCATCCTTCACCGCCTCGTTCCGCGCGATGATCATCGCGCTCAGGTTGGAGATGGATCCTCCCGGCGCAAACATCCCTTCGCCCCGCCTGTAGCCGACCGCAGAGGCCATCCGCCCCAGGACCTCCCCTTCGATCAAGACCTGGGGGCCCGCGACCTTGAAGGTGTACATCGAGGTGTTCAGCAGGGGTGCGAGCATCTCGGCCAGAGTCGCCATCGCATCCCGTCCCCCGAAGAGCTGGTTGAAAAAACAATGACCGGCGGATGACGGAGTGGCTCGCAGAATCCGGCGCAGGTGCTCGATGACCTCCTCGGCCGGGAGGCCTTCTTCGCCGAGTGGAATCACATGCTTTGTCTCGATTCCGCCCCATTCTTCTCCGTCACGACGTGGCAGACGATCCTCCTGCAGCAGAATCTCACGGGCCACTTCGCCGACCCGCCCAAGGGTCGGCCAGTCCCGTTCGAGCTTTTGTTGCGTCCGGCTCTTTACATTCGAGTCTTTGCTCATGTTCATTCCCCGTCCCGACTCTCCGTCAGGAGAGTTCCCTGATCCTGTGTTTCAAGAAGTGATCCGCGTCCTCGCTGCCCATGTACTGGCGGAGGTTCCGAACTTCAGTGTTGCGGAGATCCACCATGATCAGAAGGTCAAGAACATCTGAGAAATCCGGATCGACGTTGAAGCCGAGTATGCGTCCCCCGAGCTTGAGATACTGTCTGAGCAGGATGGGAACCCCCTTGCGATCGGACTCGATCTCTGAAATATGGGCCGAGACCTGGTCCAGATTCTGCAGATGCGCGAGACTGCCGCCCCTGAAATACTTTCTCCGGGGCCGAAAAGGCGATCGAGGCCGAACCCACCGGGAAAAGGGGTGAACCAGGTTGTTCTCCTTGAGGAAGGTCGTGATCAGCTGCCGGGATGCGGAATGGTAGTCCGCGCTGACGCTGACCGGCCCAAGAAGGACCGCATACTCGGGATGTTCGACCACGAAGCGCGCGATCCCCTTCCAGAGCAAGAGTAATCCGGCGAAACTCTTCTGGTATTCCGGCCTGATGAAGGAACGTCCCAGCTCCAGGGCCGGCCCGAGGGATTCAAACAGTTCCAATTCGAATCGAAAGAGGGTCGAAATATAGAGGCCGGCCAAGCCCCTGGCTTTCAGGATCCGATCGATCATCCCCAGACGGTAGGCACCGATCAGCTCACGGCGCTCCTCATGCCAGACAAAGAGATGGAGATAGTACTCGTCAAAGGCATCAAGATCGATTTCGCGGCCGGTCCCCTCGCCGACGGCACGGAAGGAGACCTCCCGGAGGCGACCGATCTCCCGAAGCAGATGGGGAATCCTCCAGGCCTCGGCAAAGCAGACGCGACGGCCCCCGGACTCGTGGAGGATGTGGGTCGACGGCAGCCTGAGTACCTCGCGTTCCAGGGCTTCGGAATCGACCGGAGGGATCACGGGCCTCGACATGATCGGTGTCCTGCGCGGTTGAAGGGCTTGCCTTCCCCCCAGGCCCAGGACTTCCGTCCGACTCCGCAGGTGGGCGATGATCCCCTCGTCACTGCAGCCTGCAAAGTGCCGGAAGGGAATCGGGCCGCCCACCCGGACGCGAATTGTCCTCCCCCGCCGCGCAAGGAGTTCACGCGGCAGCATGGCTGTCCTGAGGGCCGGATGAAGGAGACCGAGGAGGTGGAAGAGCATTCGGTTTCGACCCTCGAAATGAACCGGGATGACGGGACAGCTGCTCCTTCGGACGAGGCCTGCAATGGTGGGGCTCCATTCCGAATCCCTCACGATCAGCCTCCTCAGGTCCAGATGGGCCACCTCCCCGGCCGGGAAGGCCACCAGCATGCCGCCTCCTT
>JANTFG010000376.1 GCA_024763555.1 Thermoanaerobaculales bacterium | reverse complement strand
CGGATATAGGGTTCCGTCAGGGCGAAACAGTGGCAGACGAGACGGCCCTCTTCCTGTTCCTCGCGGGAAATGTCGATCCCGAGGTCATTGAGAGAAACGCCGCGCCTTTGCGCCCAGTCGAAGACCGCGGCCTCCAGGGCCTCGGCGCCCATCACGGAGCAGTGGATCTTGGCCTGAGGGAGGCCGTCGAGATAGCGAACGATGTCCTGGTTGGTGATCTTGAGGGCCTCGATCGGAGTGTAGTTCCCATCCTCAACCAGGCGGCAGAGCGCCTCTGAGGCTGCGATCGCCGAGGTGCAGCCGAAGGTCAGATACCGGATCTCAACGATGCGATCTGAAAGCGGATCCTCCTCATTCTTTTCAACGCGGAAGCTCAATCTGAGGGCGTCGCCGCAGGCGATGGAGCCATGTTCTCCAATGCCGTCCGGGTTTTCGATCTCCCCCATGTGGGTGCCTTCGGCGCCGCGTACGGCGTCCATGAAAAGTTGGGTCGTTTTCTCGGAATAGTTCCAGCTCATCGCAGCTCCTACCGCCCGACCGGATGCGCCCGGCCGGGGTCAAGAGCGCATTCTAGCGCGATTGCTCAGCTGCGTCGAATGAGAAGGACCGCGAGGCCGCTGAGGGCCAGGAGGAGGATCAGTGCGAGCCGACCGGCGGCGCCGGTTGAAGGGATGGCCTCCGCCGCCTGGACGATCTCGACCGGCGTCGATACCGTCGCGTTGTCCACCGTCACGCTGATCAGAGCCGTTCCGGTGCTTCCACCGGCGGTGAAGGTCGAGGGAATCAGGCCTGAGCTGGTCTGACTGTTTGCGGGAGCTATTGTGCCCAGGGTGGCGGTGAAGGTGGCGGGAACGTCATCGGGAAGGTTTCCACCGGCCGAGGTGTCGATGCCGTCCGAATTCCATCGAAGTGAGGCCTCGATATTCGAGGTGCCGCCGGGGGCGATCTGCGTGGGGTTGGCGGAGATACCGAGGACGAGCCAGGGATCGGCATCCGGAGTTCCGTCAAGGGCATCGCAGCCGGGCTGGCCGGGGCCCTCGTTGCAGCCGAACCAGTTGTTTTCGGCGTCGAGGCTGGTGCTTGCGTTGATGCCGACCCCGAACTCGTTGCCGATGAGCCGGTTGTAGCTAGCCGTCGCCAGCGAGGAATCAACAGACGCCAGCCCGACCTGGATTCCGCGCGTGTTGTCCAGCAGGGTGTTCGAGATCATATCTCCTCCCGTATTGGGGCCGAAGACCGTGTTGAGGTTGATCCCCGAGGATTCGCTGAGGTCGGACGAAGCGATTCCCCGGCAGGCGCGGGCGACGTTGTTCCGAATTTCGGCGAAAGCGCCGGCGCCGATCTCGACCATGTAATCCAGCCAGTCTCCCGGTCCCTTGCCGGTGTAGTCGCAGTTCGTCATCGATCCGGTCGTGACGCCCGTGCCGAAGAAGAGGACACCGACCCGCCCGATCGATGTGAAGGTACAGGCATCCACTGTGACATCGTCAACTGCTGCAATGGCGGTTCCGGCATAGGAGGTCGAGGCATCGTACTGGATATCATCAAAGACGCAGTTGTTGAAGCTCCCCTGTCCCTTGATCCGGAAGGCCTGCCAGATGCGATGACCGTTCCCGTCGAAATGGAGATTGGACACCGAGAGGGTCAGCCCACTGTCGAGGAGGAACCATCCCCTGGCGTCCCCGCTGGAGCCGGTGTCGAGTCCGGCCTGAAAGACCTCAGCGCCGGTCTGACCTTGAATGATAAGGCTTTTCGTCAGGTGGACCAGACCTTCGGGCTGCAGGGGGACTTCCAGCTGGAGGGTGTCGCCATCCAGAGTTGCTGCATCGTCGATGGCTGCCTGAAGGTTGTCATAGGTCGTTCCCGTCCTCAGGTTCCGGATCGCATTGGGAACTCGGTATTGAGGAGAAAGCTGCCGGGCGACAAAGGGTGCATCTCCGGGAGAACCGAAATCAGAGGCCGACGGCAGAGCGGCTTCCAGACTGACCGATCCGGTCAGGAGCAGCAAAACAATAGCGAAGCGGAACATCCTGTCGGCCAGATTCTGCATTGAACCCTCCCCCTTAAGGCGGTCTCATGAAGCTCGAACCACGATGCAAGTGTATCACCAATCGGAATATCCGTCAGGCCTGTCGATGTGGGGAAGCAAAAAACGGGACCCCGGAAGGGATCCCGTCTCATTGGAGATCTTGGTGCGAAAGGGGGGACTCGAACCCCCACACCCATAAGGGCACAAGAACCTGAATCTTGCGCGTCTACCAATTCCGCCACTTTCGCACGCGCCGGAGAAGGATAGGCATCGGGCCGGCAAATGTCAAGCATCAGGTGGGACTTTGCTGAGGAGGCTTCGGAATGGGATCTTCGGGCCGACTCCCGGTCTTCCTTTGGGGTAGGTGGGGCTCCTGAACATCATTGCCTGCTTCCCCCGGCTCTGACCGTGGAGCCTGCCGTGAGGCTGCCTCAGGTGTGGAGGAGGCCGGTTTGCAGACTCCATCTCTCGCCTCTGCCGGGTGGACAAAAAAGGCGGGGACCGAAGTCCCCGCCGAGAGATCGATGATTCCGGACCTAGAAGGGCCAGATCGTCGTCGGATCGCCGGTGGCGTTGTCGACGACGGAGCCGTAGGTCAGGAAGGAGGCGCCATCTGTGGAGGAAGATACGTCGGCATAGCCGAAGTTAACTTCATCCGAAGTGACGCGGGTGAAGGCCTTGTTCCACTGGTTGGAGGAATAGGCCGGAATGTCGATCGAATCCGTGCCGAGAGCGGTGCCGTCGGCGCCGTAGAAGGTCACGTTGATCGTAATCGCAGCAGCTCCGGCATTCATGAAGCCGATGTTGGTCCGGAACGCGGAGTTTTGAGACAGGAAGCCGAGGCGTGCCGTCTCGCCGGGTCCGACGAGCTTGGCGGCAGATCCCATCATACCGTTGATGGTCTGGCCGAAGGTGCCGGTATCGCTGGAGTTGTAGACTCGGGCGATGACGCCGGCCGCCATCGCATTGTCTACGCAGACGTTGATCGAACCGAAGTCCTGTCCACCCGTCATGGCCTGCCAGATATCGGTGTAGCCGACGGCGGCATTTCCTGCCAGCGTGAAGGCGTCGCTCATCGTCACCGCACTGTTATCCGTGTTCCGAGGCAGGAACTGGAAGTAGTAGGTGAGCGCGTCGGCGCCGAGGTTGGTCAGACCGAGGTCGGTGGCCCACTGGGAACCGCCCGCGCCTGCAGCCGAACCTGCTGCCGCAATCCAGATCGGAGTGCAGGCAGCGCCGTCCTTCGCCATCGAAGGCTCGAAGGGCCAGATGGTGGTCGGATCGCCGGTGGCGTTGTCGACGAC
>JANTFG010000375.1 GCA_024763555.1 Thermoanaerobaculales bacterium | reverse complement strand
CAGGCCATCGATGAGGGCCGCGAGGTCTTCGCTGTTCCGGGATCTATCTTCTCCGAGTCCTCGATCGGGCCCAACGCGCTCCTGCGTGCCGGCGCCGTACCGCTGGTGACGCCTTCGGATCTTCTTGAGAGCGTGGGTCTGAAGGAGGGACCGGAGCTCGCAGAGGAAAGACATCCGCTGGAGGGCATTCTCGGGAGAGGCGAAAAGATGGGACTCGACGAACTCTCTCGACGCATGGATCGGCCGGTCGAGCAGCTGCTGTCCTTTCTGCTCCAGCTGGAACTCGAGGGATGGATTCGTCAGGAGGCGGATGGGAGCTACGTCAGAGCGCGCCCCTGAAGTTTTGGAAAGGGTGATGGATTCAGAGACAATTCCGCGTACGAGCGCGCCCCTGAGTTCGTCGCTCCGTCCCGGTACCGACTTCGAATCCGCAGCCGTGGCGGGCCGCCGTCATCGTCCTTGATTTCTGAGGCCGCCGAAGTCGGCGTGTGCCGTTCCTGTCGAGGTTCTCAACTCATGCCGGGAGGCGGCCCGGCCCGCGGAGAAGGCGCGCCGGCAGGAGGAGAATGGCCTTCAGGAGCTGAAATACGGCGTTCACCGTGATGCCCACAAGGCGGAACGGCAACATCAGCAGCCAGACAATGGGGTAGAGCAGCAGTGCGATGAGGGCCAGGGGCCAGCACAGCACGAGGAGAATGAGCCAAAGGATGAATGTCCACATCATATCAAGTATTACGCAGGGGACTGTGCTCCGGTTCGTGGAAATTTCTGATGCCTGCAGATCGGGGGCGGGTGGCTGAGCGCGGCACAGCATCCCCGGGTGGAAGGGGTCGCCCTCAGAATCAGCTTTTCGGGAGCTGAGAAATTTCAAGACCCCGGGCCTCGACTTCGAGTTTCGGGGTGGCATAACCCAGGGCCCGCGCACGCGATTCGAAGCTCTCGATCGCATGTCGGGAAAAGGAGAGGGCCATGCCGAAATCGCCTCCTCCGGCGCCGCTGGGTTTGTAGGCGAGGCCCTGCTCCCGGGCCAGTCGGCGGAGGCGGAGATGCTCTTCGGAGAGGATGGCTTTCCCGATGAGATTGCCCAGCTCTTCCATGCCCACCGAGAACTCGTCAATGATCCCGGGCAGCCTCTCGATCTGTCGGCTTTCAAGAGCATCCAGGCCGGCGGCGCTCAGCCCTGCGAGTCGGGCGAGCTTTTCCCGGGTCCTGCGGGTTTTCGTCTCGAGTGCCTCCTTGAGGAGGGCGAGATACTCGGTTGTCCGAGCGGGGCGGCCGCTCCAGATAAAGGAGAGGTGGAGTTCCTCGGGCCAGTGCGTGGCGTGAATCCGTGGCCGGTCGGATCGAGGATCCAGCTCATAGCCCAGAATTCCGCCATGAAGGGAGGCGGCCAGATCAATTCCCGATCCCGCTCCGCCCTGAAGACTTCGGTGGAAGCGCAGAAGTTCCTCCATCGAGGGTGGGGTCGGGTGCGACCCCGGACCGAGAGCGGTGACGGCGGCCAGGAGGGCTGTCGTCAGCGCGGCTGATGAGCCGAGACCCAGCTTGATCGGGCCATCCTTTCCCCTGATATAGAAATCCCGGGTATCCAGGAGGATGTCAAAAGTGCCCTTTCCGAAATCCGGCGCATATTCAAAGGCACGCGCGAGGAGGGGAAGCTGCTCTTTCCAGGTACTCGGTCCATCGGGATCAATGGAGATCTGCTCCTCAAAAAGGCCCGGCGCCGAAACGAGATGCGTCTTTCCGTCCCGCGCCGCCAGGCCGACCCGGGCACGCCGGTTGACGGCGGCGACCAGGGCGGGAGCGCCTTCGAGGACGGCGTATTCGCCGAGGAGGACGAGCTTGCCGGGAGCGCTTGTTGAGATCATCATGTCTCGATCAGGAAGGCGCCTTCGCCCAGGGGGCTATGCAGGATATCGAGGACGCCGGGGACTTCCGCGAGTGCCTCGCGGACTTCTTCGACGGCTTCCGGCAGGCAAACAGCCTTGACCTGGGGCCCTGCATCGACCGTAAAGAAGACGGGCCGTCCTTCAGCGCGCAGTCTCCGAATGAGGTGCAGGCACCCGACGGTGGCGCCTTTGAAGTAGAGGAGACCGGGCCGGGTGGAGAGCATCAGGGCATGCATCTTCAGGCAACTGTGTTCGCTGATCTCCGCCAGGGCCTCGAAGTCCCGATTCAAAACGGCTTCCCGTGCTCCTCGCAAATCCTCCGCTGAGGAGTCGACCCAGGCGCCGTAGTAGGGAGATGTGTTCCGGCTGAGTTCCATCCCCGCTGTCGAGGAGACGGATTTTGCCGAGCTGTCGGTGATGGCGATGAGAACCTCCAGCGGCCACTCGGAGGCCGGGAGGATTTCCCGGGTCCGTGTCGGAGGATTTTCGCCGGGATGCAGGGAGAGTTCGACGAATCCGCCGAGAAGAGATCGTGCAGCCGAGCCCGAAGCACGACGTGCCAGCTCGGACATCTTCTCCCGGCTCAGCCCCCCTCCCATCATGGTCGAGGCGGCGAGGACGAGCGCTGCAAAACCCGAGGCTGATGAGGCCAGACCGGCGGCCGTCGGAAAGTCGTTGTCGCTTTCCACTTCGACAGCCCCGGAGAATCCGCATTCCCGGCGGAGTTCATCCAAACACCCGATGACCCGTTGCTCCATCTCGGGTCGAGCCCTTCCCTCAAAGAGAAAGTGGTCCTTCCCGTCCCGGCTGAGGCGGACCCGTGTTCGTGTCTGCAGCCCGCCCAGCGTGATCGACAGGGAGGGAACGGCTGGAATATTGGCGGCAACATCGAGCTTTCCCCAGTACTTCACCAGGGCGATATTGGGGTGGGCGCAGGCCTCGATCCACTGAGAACCGGGCGTCATCAATGTCTTCTCCGACAGACGTAACTCGCCAGGGAGGACAGCTCGCGGCCGCCCTCGACGGTTTCGGCGAGGTCCAGCATTTCTTTCTCGATATCACGAAGTCTGGTCCTGGTCTTCTCTTCTCCGTAGAGACTGATCCAGGTCAGCTTATTCTGTTCAATGTCCTTTCCCGGGCTCTTTCCCAGTTCCTCGGCGGTGGCCGTGAGGTCGAGGAGATCATCGGAGATCTGGAAGGCCAGACCCAGTCGGGATCCGTAGTCGTGCAGACGCTCCCTGATTTCGTAGTCGGTCTCCGCCCAGACGGCGGCGACATCGACGCCGGCTTCGAGGAGGGCGCCGGTCTTGTGGCGGTGAATTCGATCCAGTCGCTCGGCTGCCGGCGTATCGGAATCCTCATCCTCGACCTGAGCCCCGGCTTCGAGGTCCTCCATCTGTCCGCCGACCATGCCCCGGGATCCGATGGCAGCTCCGACAAGGGCGA
>JANTFG010000374.1 GCA_024763555.1 Thermoanaerobaculales bacterium | reverse complement strand
GAGGCGGACCTCCAGTTTGCGAAACTCGCGGAAGGTGAGGACAGGGAGCTTGCCCTGGGCGCGCTCTATCAGCGGGCCCGCACTCGAATCCTCGGCGCCTATCAGCTCGATGAAGCGATCGCGATGTTGGAGAAATACATCAAGGGAATTGGAGCTGGGATGCCTCATCTTCCGCCAAAGGCGGCGGCCCTCTGGCGTATGGGATTGGCCGAAGAGGGTTTCGGACGACCCGAACAAGCCCGAGGCCTCTACGAGGAAGCCCTCAGACTGGAGCCGGACTTCAAGGAAGCCCGGACGGCACTCAAGAAACTGAAATAGGCGAGCTTGCCCCGGTTCTGATCAGGCTGGTTGGGAGCTGGGCAAAAAGTGAAGGGGCGCCAAGTTCACGGAGAATGCAGCATGACGCCAAGCCTGTAGAGATCGGAGGCCTCGAAGACATGGGTCACCGGATCCTCCAGTGCAAGACGCATCAACCAACATGATTGAAGTTCTCGACCTCTGGAGCCTTGGCTGCCTCTCGCGGGCCAGTCGGGAAACTGCCCAAGACATCAATTCACAAACTCCCTTCCGGCATACGAAGGCCTCAAGCCCGGCTGGGGTTGAGCCGAGCTCAAAGTTGGAGTTTGTAGCCCACGCCTCGTACGGTCAGGATATGCCGGGGATTGGCCGGATCGGGCTCCAGCTTCTGACGCAGGGCCAGAATAAAGTTGTCGACCGTGCGGGGAGAGCCCTCGAAGTCCCACCCCCATACCTGATCCAAGATCTGGTCGCGGGTCTTCGGCCGTTCCGGCGAGCTTGCCAGCAGGCATAAGAGATCAAACTCGCGGGCCGAAAGCGCCACTTCCCTGCCGCTGGCCGTGCCCCTGCTCGGCAAGAGGGCAAGTCTGCTCGTACCCGGAGTGGGTTGCGTCAATGGCTGCAACTTCTGTTCAACCTCCCACTTCTTTTCAAAGCGCTACACAGCATTTCTTTCAACCGGCAAAGAACTTTTCGAAACCGCACGGGAGATTGCCGACAGGAGGGGAACCGACTCCTTCTTCGTCATGGATGAGAACTTTCTCAAGGACCGTCAACGCGCACTCGATCTGATCTCGGAGATGGAGAAACACCGGCGTTTCTTTCGTTTTCACATCTTTTCCTCGGCCGAGGCGATCCTCGCTTTCGGCCTCGACAACATGCTGCGCCTCGGGGTGACCCTGGTCTGGATCGGTTTCGAGTCCCAGAGTCGACAATCGGCCTTCGCCAAGAATATCGGCGTTGATTCCAAGGCTCTCGTCGAGGGGCTCAGGGCCCGGGGAATATCTGTTCTCGGCTCCGGCATCTTGTGTATGGAACACCACACCCCAGACAACATGCAGGCCGACATCGACTTTCTCGTCGATCTCGAGACCGATTTCGTTCAGTTCATGCTTTTGACGCCGATGCCGGTGACCGGTCTGTACCGGAAGCTCCAGCGTCGAAATCTGCTTCGAGAAGATCTGTCCTATCAGGAATGGCACGGACAGAAGAAACTCGCCTTCCGCCACCCGGCATTCACCGACGAGGAGGCGGAGGCGTGGCTCAACCGGGCCTTCCGTCAGGACTACGAACACAACTCAAGCTCCATGCTACGTCTGATCGACACCTCTTTCAGGGGATATGAGCACCTCCAAGGCCTGAAGAAACGGGACGCATGCCTGGAAAAACGAAAACAGCAATTCGCCACTCAGACCCGCACCTACGCTCTGATCCTCCGCTCGATTGCCCGTAATGCGGTCAACGACAGGGAGCGCTCGCTGGCGCTCGACCTCGATCAACGGATTCGGCGCTGCTTTCCTCGGAGACTCTCTGAGCATCTCGCCGCCACGGCTGCAGTCCTTCTCACCGATCTCTGGAAGCTCCGACTCAAACTTCGTGGAGACCAGATCCAGCCCAAAACCATCGTGACCCGTTACAAGGCGGAGAGAAATTTCCTGGCCCGGCAGGGCGCGATTCGTGAGGGCAACAGCGACCAGACGATCAAATCTGATTCCATCAGGCCGGCCGCTGCCGCCGTGACGATCAGCGAGTAACAGAGTTGGGATGTTGGAAGGGGATGAAGGGGCCGCCGGGAAGCTTCGTGGAGTCCTTCCACCACATGTCGATCGGAATCATGCTCGCGAGGGCGGAGATGACGACGATTCCAACGACGCTGTTTCGGTCCACATCCACATCGATCCGGCGACCCTTGGGTCGGCCGAGCAGGTGGAGGACGGTGCCGTCGTCCTCGATCTGGATCACCCGCACGTCCCGCCACAGCGACTTGGGTATCCCCACCTCTTGAGGTCGAAGCTCAATGTCATATCGCCGGGGTAGCGTTCCTCGGGTGCCATTCCGGTGTCCAGCTCGAAGGCCAGCAGTGGGAAACTGCCGGAGGAGGGATTGAGTTCCCGCCGTAGTCCCTCGACGCCTTCCTGGCCCAAGTCCTCAAAGCGGACTTCTCGAATGTGATCCATGGCGTTTCGAGGCGCAGTGATGCGCACGCCCGGGAGCGGCTTCAGATTGACGCCCCGGCTCCCACTGACAACTGCGGGCACTCCGGGAGGGCCGGAGAAAGGCCACAACAGGAGATGGCTTTCAAGGAGCAGATACCAGCCGCCGACAAGTATCAACAAGCCCACGGCTGCACCAAGAATCAGCAGTATTGTGCGGGAGCTGCGGCGAGCTGATCCTCGACCTTCCACCGGGGGCGGCAGAAGGGCGCCACAGGCTCCGCACTGAGTCGTATCGCCGTGCACGAGGCTCCCACAGTTGGGGCAGTCTCGAGTCATCAGGGTGGGTGAACCGGACACCATTCAGTCGGCGTAGAGGCCGATCACTTCTTCGATGGCCGAGACACATACCGGGCAGAAAAGATCGGGATTCCGGGTGATCTTGATGCAATCGGTCGATGAGCGATACAGTCCTTTGGCCTGGTAGCCGGCGCCTTCGAAAGCTCCGACCTGCTCGGCGCAGGTCTCCTGTGCCGGCATCGGCGCCGATGATTTCCAGGTCGTCATGGATGTCCAGATCTCCCGTGGCGGCTGAGTCTTCGCCTTCACCGGTCGGAACGAGAAGATGTGTTGTGAATCCGCGCGCAGCCGTTAGTTTCCTCCAAGGCCTTTGCGAATCAAATCAAGAGCTCATGTATCTTCTTTGCTCATTCGCCGGCAGAACCCGTCTCTTTCCAGATCGCAAATCCCATCGCCTCCGCTGCTGAGAGCATCCTTTGATCGTAGGTGGCAATTTCGATCCGGAGCCCCCGCTCACAAAGGAAAACCGCAGACGCGAGATGGATCGCATCAAGGGTCCGGACCACGACCGGAAAGGGCTCGAGGATGCGGGAGAGTGTCTGGG
>JANTFG010000373.1 GCA_024763555.1 Thermoanaerobaculales bacterium | reverse complement strand
TCTTTCCCGATCCCTGGCCCAAGAAACGCCATCACAAGCGGCGTTTCATCACGGCGGAGAATGTTCGGGGTCTGTGGAAAATCATGAAGGCCGGAGCTCCGCTCCTGATCAAGAGCGATCATCCCGGATATGCCGAGGTCATCGCTGAGGTCCTGGAGGGGGCCGAGGGTTTCGAGAAGATTGATGCGCAGGAGGCATTCAGAGATCTTCCGCAGACGGGCTTCGAGATGAAATATCTCAGGGAAGGACGCGGGATTCACGCCTTTGCGATGCTCAAAGTCCCCATCCCGGCGGAGTCCTGAGGGTCCGCGCAAGAATTGTTTCCTGTTTGCGCGCCCAGTTGTGCTTCAGATTTGGATTGGGCGATTGAGGGAAATCGGAGGCGTAGCCTTGCCTACGTTGAGTATTTCCAGATTGAGCCCGAGCCGATGATGTGGTGCAGATGAGATACGAAAAGCGGAAGTAATTTTCTCGCGGGCCCTAAGTCAGCCGGGTCTATTCAAGTTCAGCAAAGAGATCTATCATGCTCTGGACGCGCTGTGAGGAATCATCTCCGGCGGGATAGTCATAGCGAAGGGCGAGGATCCCTTTCTTCCGGGGATGCAGTGTGAAGATCGTTGTTTCTTCCATCTCAAGGCCCCCTTCGCCCAGGTACCGTCCCCGGGAGTAGAAGGCAGTACCCAAGGGGCCAGAGAGTTCCCTGGCGCCGAGGTATTTCCCCTCCTTCCGGGCTTCGATTTCAGCCTGGTGGGCGTGGACGGCTTCGACGAGATTCGAGCCGAGATCCGAAGGAGCAAGCTCGATTCGGAGTTGGCCTTGACTCTCGGCTGCACTGGGTGCCAGCCGGAGATCGGCACCCGTGTTGGCACGGATCGTCCATGCCTCCGGCAGGGCTGGAATGTTGATATCCAGGGCCTCATTGCTCAGGGAGATGGCCTCCGGCGCCTTCTCGGGCCGAGAACATGCGGCCAGAGTGAGGAGCAGAACGCAGCACAGAACGGGAAGCTTTGTATGCATCTTCATCGGCGGAGTATATCAGGGGCGGAGTCCATCAGGACCTGCCGGCGTCCCGGATGTCCCGGGCGCCGGGCTCGGGCTTGATTTCTCCAATGACGACGAGGGCAAAACCCTGGGGAGATTCGGCAATCTCTGCGGCCTTGATCCGCGCCTCCCAATGCCCGATCGGCGCCGGGAGAAGGCGAATGACTTCGACGTTGTTCAGCCGATCCGGCACGCCTCCGGGGATGCTTGCCCCCCCTTCAAGGACATTTCCGAGGTAGATCCCGGAAGGCCCTTCCAGCTCGAGGTCCAGGTCGTTGATGAGATGAGTGGAGGCCAGAGAAGTCGAGGGAGGATCGCTCCAGACGAGGACCAGCTTGAGTTCCCCCTCACTCCTTGTCTCGAAGCGGAAAGATCGCCCGCGTTCCGGCGGCGTCTCCGCGGTGTCGAGGAAGAGCATTCGCCGGTTCTCTCCCTCGAAGAAGAGGGCGCGGTCGAGGGTGACGAGCCCCCATCCCTGGTCGCGGGAGGGGATTGGATCGATGCTCGAACAGCCAAGCTCGCTGAGATCCCTGGCCGAGGCGATGAGAAGGGCCTTGAGGAGGGCGGCGCTGGGCTCGATGCCCGAATCCGGATCCCTTCGGCCCTTATTGAACCAGCCTTCGGTGAAGTACTGGCGAACGAGGGCGGCCAGGCCGGCAACCGTTGGAGCGGCCATGGATGTCCCGGATTTCGTGGCCGTAATGCACTCCATCGTATCCGCCCTGAGATCGGTGCCGGTGGAAATGACCGAGGCGCCCGGCGCCATGACATCGGGTTTGATCCTACCGTCGTCGGTCCAGCCCCGGGAGGAGAAACTGACGGGACAGGGGGGATCGAAATCGCCATGGGTCGCGGCACCGACGGCGATGACGTTCTTGGCCGTCGCCGGAGAGCCGATGGTATCCGGGCCTGGACCGGAATTGCCGGCGGCAAGGACAATCAGCATCTGCTGATGCTCAAAGACGAATCGGTCCATGTCGGCGCCCCGTTCGGTGTAGCGGTTGTAGGGCTGGATATCCTCTTCATCACCCCAGGAATCGCTGTGAATTCGGGCGCCCTGGTCCCAGGCCTGCTGAAGCATGGGGCCCAGCGGCTGCATGGGGCAGCCCAGACCTGGAAGGTCCCCGCAGGGGTCGATCTGGAATCCGCCGTCCTGGATGACGAGCTTTGCGGCGGGCGCCATCCCGTCTTCGGCATCATGGAGGCCCGATGGCTCGATATCCCCGGCCGCCGAACCGGCAGTGTGCGTGCCGTGCCCCTGGGAATCCCAGGAAAAAGTGCTGGGATCGGGATAGTCTTGCTCCCACCAGAAGTCCACGGCGAGAATCTTCCGTTGATTCTCATCGACGAGAATGGAGGTATCGGAGTTTGTCGGCGGCAGTCCGCGCTCGGGATCGGAGAAATAACAGCTTCCGGGGTCGATTCCGGTGTCCATCAGGGCGATGATCTGCGACTCCCCGTGCAGTCCACGATCGAAAATGGGAGTCTGAGCTGGGATTCCCGACTGACAGCGCCATGCGGAGGCCGCATTCAGGAGGTGGGCGCCTGACTGCACGTCCGCGAGGACGAGATGGTCTCTAGCGGTGTCCAGGATCTCCAGAAACATGTCCCGCTGACCGGATTCGAGGATCAGTCCCAATTCAGCCAGTCCGCGATTTTCGGCAATCCAGCTGATTCTGATGCCTGCATTTTCGAGTGCCTCTTCCACGGCTTCGCCGTCTCCGATCAGGGAAATGATGATGGGCATCAAGCTTTGCCTCTCCGGGTTGCTGATCCTCTTTCGAAGCTCCGGAGTGATTGCTTGATCGAGGCTCCAGTTCTGAAAGGCGGAGTGCTTTTGCGGCATCCGGGCTCCAGAGAGCAGGAGACAACGCCCTCCGCCGAGTCGTGCGATGATCCGGAGATCTTGATGCTCCCTTTCTCCGGGGCAGGGGCCGGAGGTCAGCGTTCCGGGTTCCGGGAATTCCGGGGGCGAGACTGCTGAGAAGCTCAGGGCTGCGAGGAACAGGAGACTCAAGACCCCCGCTCCGGCTTTGATGGAGGGATTCATGCCCTGGATCTCCCGGCCTTCTTCAACGGATTGGAGGTGTTGAATCCCCAGAAGATGGGCTCCGGTTCAAGATGAATGCCGAATCGCTCCTCGACCGCCGCCTGAATATCTCCGGCGAGCATCAGGAGATCCGAGCTTCGTCCCCCGCCATAGTGGATCAATGCCAGCGCGTGATGTGGGGAAATCCCGAAGGCCCCCCTCCGGAAGCCCTTTGGGAAGCCGGATGCCTCGATGAGGCGGGCTGCGGCCGCCTTGATCCTGCCGTCAGGCAGTTTCCTGG
>JANTFG010000372.1 GCA_024763555.1 Thermoanaerobaculales bacterium | reverse complement strand
GGTCGGCCCCACCGATGGCCTGGCTGAGAAGCTCGTCCATTCCCAGCTGCATCTCGCCGGTCGGCGTCAGTCGTGCCCAGGTGTGATTGCTGCTGAGGAAGAGACCCTGGGGAATGCGGATATCGGAGAAGGCGCGGACGGCGGAACCCGCTCCGGCGGTCTCATGGCTACGGGCCATACGAAGACGAATCGCCTCGATGCCGATGAAGACTGCGACGGTCAGAATGAAGAATACGACGGTCATTTGAAACCTCCCTCCGGGTGAGCCCGGAACTGTGGGGTCCGCTGTCTTGCGGCCTCGCCCAGGGAAAGTGCATAGCCCGTGCCAATTTTGAAGATTTTTGGAAGTCGCGTTATTACAGTGATTTACGAAAATTGCAACAGCTCAGCTCTCACCAGGGTGATGAAAATACCTACTCGGGCGATGCAAATATCCGTGAAAGTCACGAAAACACCTGTAGATCGAGTACTTTCAGAAGATGTTGTCTTTATCAACGCCCTTTGTTGAAGGATTCAATCGGCAGAAGCTGTCAGATAGATCGTTCTTATATTTCCCGATTCTTATCGGGCTCTCAATCCCGACAGTCGGGGCTCCTTTAGCCGGACGCGATCAACTCGGTCGCGTCCTCCACCGGGAGGGGTCTTGCAAAGAGGAAGCCCTGGCCGTACCGACATCCTCTCCGCCTGAGAAAATTGAGATGTTCCACCTTCTCGATTCCCTCGGCCACGACATCCAGCTTGAGGGTTCCCGCCAGCTGAGGAATGACCTCGACCATCTGACGCTTCCGGGGGTTATCCTCCATTCCGATGATAAAGCTCTGGTCGATCTTCAAAGTTGAGACGGGAAGACGAACGAGATTTGTTAGGGATGAATAACCCGTACCGAAGTCGTCGATATAGAGATTGATGCCGAGGCGCTGCAACTCCTCCATTAACTGAATGGCGAAATGCTGATCTTCCATCATCGCCTGTTCGGTGATCTCCAGACGAAGAATCTCCGAGGGTATGTCAAGCTTCTTCAGGGTTCGTGACACCAGATCAACGAGGTCTTCCTGGCGAAACTGCTGGCTATGGCGGTTGACGCTCGTCGTACTGCGGCAAGTACTAATAAAAAATCCCCAAAGCAGGAATAAAGCTCTCTGCAAGCCATGTTGCCTATATCACTCAATCGGATCTCGTGAAGATTGGAAGTCGAGGAGGAGAATATGCCACATCGCGTCATTCAGAATATCAGCCCGGTTTCGGCTCGGGGAGTCCGAATCCCCGAGGAATTCGAAGCCGCTTACCCGGACATTCTCAGTCAGGAAGTGATCGGGGCACTGAGGGCACTGGCCCCACTTGATGATCGCAGGAAAAGCCTGATGGAGGAGAGGACCCAAGGTCGCAGCGAGCGCTTCCGAAAAGGGGAAAAAATCACCTTCCTCGATGAAGAGGCGCTGATTGGCGGGACTCGGATTTCCGTCCGGGATGCGCGCGAGGGTCGATTTTACGGCTCAGAGATTCCGAAGGATCTTCAGCGCCAGTGGATCCAGGGAACCGGACCTGCGGCGAAGCCCGGCGCCTCTGTAGAATCCAGCATCCGCAACGTGGCCTATGCCCTGCTCTCCGGAGCGGATGGATGGATGTTCGACGGCGAGGATGCGCTGGGCCAGGTCAAGACCATGTCCCTTGACAATCAACGTAACCTGAAACTGGCCCTGCATCGCGACCCGGTATTTCTCAAAACGGCCGAGAAGGTCGCGGTGGAGATGAATGCCTGGGCCGAAGATTTCTTTGGCCGTAGAATCGTCGAGAATGTCGGCGAGCAGTTGGATTTTACGACCGTACTCTTCCGTGCTCGGGGTCTGCATCTCGATGATCGTCATCTTCGACATGAGGACGGGAGTTCATTTTCAGCCTCGATTGCGGATGTGGTGCTCTTCGTCGTCAATAATTTTCGAGTGCTGATGGATCGAGGCGCCTCCATCGTTCTCTACCTTCCCAAGATCCAGACTGCAGAAGAGGCGGCCTTCTGGAATCAGCTCCTGTCCGCCCTGGAAGAGCATCTTGGAATTCCCGCGGCATCGATCAAGGTCTACGTCCTGATCGAGCAGCTCGAGGCCACCTTCCAGCTGATGGAAATTCGCGCAGCACTGGGGCTTCGCTTCGTCGGTTTCAACACCGGGCGCTGGGACTATATCAACAGCGTTTCAGATGCCATGGCATGGGATCCGTCTTTCCTCAATCCCAATATTGAGTCGATCGTGATGACCTGGGGTTATATGAGGACCTACGAGGATCGGGTTCGTCGCGCCGTCAACACACCCGACCTCGCGGGACGCTACGCCCTCTGGCAGGGTGGGATGGAGCCGAATATTCCGGTGGGATCGCCCGAGGGCGTCGCGGCCGGCATGGCAAAAGCTGTGGCCGGAGCCGAACGCGAAGAGCGGGAAGGCGCCAGTGGAAAATGGGTGGCCCACTGGAAGATGGTCCATATCGTCAGGCCGGTGTGGGAGAAGTCTGGAAAAATCAATCAGCTGGGAAGAAAATTCCCGCCCCTGAGTTACGGTAAAAAGGATGCTTCAGATCTCCTCCTGCTGGAGGATGCGCCGCGGAGCGTGAGAGGCGCACGAAATCTCCTCAGTGTCGCCCTGCAATATGGAAACGCCTTCGGTCAGGGCCTTCAGGCGGCCGCTCTCAAGCCGGCGGATTTCTTCGGCGATGACGACGTGCTCTACCTGATGGAGGATATGGCGACCGGTGAAATCCGGCTGAGCATCCTCTGGGAATGGCTTCATAAGAGAGCATTTTTCACGGTGGAGGACCCGGAGACCGGGATTCAGGCCGGTGACCTCTTCTCGGAGGAGATCTTTCTCCGCCTTCTCGAAGAGGAAAGCAAGAAACTCCTCGCGGCCGATCCGAGAAACGTTCACACTGATTCCAAGACCACGACCCTTCCCATCGCGATCGAGATTGTCAGAACTTATGTGCTGTCGGAGATCAAAGTCCCCTGGTACATCGATCTCCTGAACATCAACCTCAACAACTTCAACCTCGAAGAAGCTCAGGAGAGGATCAGGCTATATATGGACACTTTCGAAAAAGATGGGCGACGGATTACGGAAAATCTCGATACGGTCGAGGCGCCGGGAGAAGCTGAAATGGAGAATTTCGCCCGCGACGTCGAGGCATGCGCTGCGTGGATGGCAAGTCCTCGTTTTCAGGGATTGACCCGGCTTTACAGTGCTCGCGAGGTTGTCGAGCAGAGGGGCAGTATTGCCCAGGACTACAGGATTGCACGAAAAGCCGCGAAGGAGTTCTCGCGCCGACTTGACGAACATTTTGCCGCGAAGACTTCCATTACCACCTTCGGACCCTATTCGCCCGGGCAGGCCGTCAC
>JANTFG010000371.1 GCA_024763555.1 Thermoanaerobaculales bacterium | reverse complement strand
TATTCTGGATATCGACTCCGGGAAAGTGGAATCCATCGACCTTCCGGAAGCGCTCCCCACCATCAGCACCATCGCCGTCAATGACCGGCTCATCGTCCTCGGCACGGCCAATGCTGAAGGGCGCCCACACGCTTTTGATCTCCAGCTCTTCGAGCGAGAACTCGAGAAACGTGAGGCCCAGAAAGTTCTCGAGCGAAAAGAAGCTGAGGAAAAAGAAGCGCTTTCGCCCTGAGCTTCTCAATCAAGTTGGAAGTCAGCACATCGTCGCAGGAAAGGGCGCGATCGCACTTCCTTTGGGAGGGAACCGCAAGCCGGGGCAGAAGCCGCGAACCGGAGCCGCATCCGGTCCTGACGCCCGAAACGCGAAGCTCACGCAGCTTGTCCCCGCTCGAAGTGGCCGGAACATCCCACGACCGCATCGGCTCCTGCCACGATCTCCCTGCTCAGACTCGGGGTACCAAGGTTGTGGTCGGCCTATGTATTCCGCTCAAAGAACCACGGCCGTCCCGGCTCCGGCATCGGCTCCGGATCTGCGGCTCCGGCCACGGATCCGGTTCCTGCTCCCGCTCCCGATCCCGGCCCCCGTTCCCCAATCCACTCTCCCTCGATCCCATCAATCCGGCGAAGAGGCCTCTTCGCTCCAGACATCCGCCCACACCAGGCGATAGGCCTCCGACAGAAAAATGACTCGCCGGACATAGCCGTAGCTCTCGGGAACCGGGATGTTCTCGACCATCTCTTCGACATCAGGCCAATGCTTGAGCCACCGACGGACCCGACTCTCACCCCCGTTATAGGCGGCCAGAGCCGGTTCCACCGCGCCGAATCTCCGGATCAGCCATGCCAGTTCCCTGGCGCCGATTCTCAGGTTAACGGCGGGGTCACGAAGATCGGGACGGGAGCCCAGCCCCAGGGCACGGGCATGGCCCCGCGCCGTTCCGGGCATCAGCTGCACGACGCCCATGGCTCCCGCGGGAGAGCGAGCATCGGCATTAAAAATACTCTCCTGTCGGGCCAGCCCCGCAAGCAGCCAGGGGCTGATTCCGGCCTCCCGTGCCGCCCTCTTGAGAGCATCCTCCCATTGCAGCGGGAGGTAGAGCCTGAGAAGATCCCGGGGATAGCGGCTCATCCCGACACTTCCGAGATCCCCAAAGCCACGACGGAGGTAGCGGATGATGAGATCCGGTCGATTTCGCTCCTTTTCCACGTCGACGGCCGCCAGAATCTCCGCCGGCGAGAGTGAACGCAGCGCCCCGAGATGTCGGAACTGGGCCGCAGCCAGATCCATTTCCTCGCGTTCGAGAAGCCAGGAAATCTCCCCGGGCATTTCGGGAGGGGGCAAGCTTGGGGCGGGGAATTCTGCGGTGGCGGGCGCCTCGCGTCCGAGCCGTTTCAGAGCCCATCGGGCGTAGAGATCGGGAATTGCGACGCGGCCGAGATCTTCGAGAGCCTTGCGATCTACGGGTCGGGCACGCACGGCTCCCCAATACCTGAGGCAGCGCTCCTGTCCCGGAATCATGGTGTCGTCAAAGGTTAAATGAGGGGAAGATCCGATCAGCGCCCGCCCCAAACGTCGCCCAAGCCAGGATCGCCGCCGCCCCTCCCAGCCCCGAGCCTGGAGAGCGCTCCATGCCTTCATGGCCTCATTCAGATCCCCGCTCTCGGTTCCGCACTCCAGTTCGATCTCGAGAATTTCCGTCCCATTTCTTTTTTGAAAACTCTCTTTCGCCGCCTCCAGACAGCGACGAAAAGCCGACCGCGCCGATGAGCCGGGATATCGACTCCATCCGATGCGGCGATAGATTTCCGCCCGCTGCCTCGCCTCTCCGGCATCACAGGACTTCAAAGCCGGCAGCGCCGCCAGAGCAGCACGTGTCCGACCGACCGCCTGCTCACATCGACTTCTGAGCAGGGCATATCCTTCAAGATTTCGGGCAGCTCGGGGAAGGTGCCCAAGCTCTCTCAGAGCCTGCCTGGCCTTCCCCGCTCTTCTCCAAGCCTCGACGCGAAGCAGACGATCCTCCGCAGAAAGCCTCCGGAGGAGTGACTTTTCAAGCTCGGGATCCCGCCGGTGAAGCCATTCCGGATCTCGGACAATGATTCTCGAAGCCGCATCCCCACGGAGGCTCGGCACTTCCAGCATCAGGCGGTCGGCCTCAAGGGGCGCATCATCCTCCACCGCCTGGAGCACGGCGCCGGCCTCCTCCCCTCGATTCTCCTCGATCAACTCCTCCGCCTGGATCAGAAGGGCTCGGGTTCGAAGCTCCGGCAGCGGGCGCTGCTCCAGAAACTCCCGCCAGTGTTCGACATCTGCATGACCCCGTTTGAGACTGTCGAAATACAGGTTTTCCCGGAGCCTCTCCATCCCGGGCATCAGCCCCACATCCCTGAAGATCGCCGCAGCCGCAAGAGGCTGAGAATCGCGCAGGGTCAGCCCCCGGCCGAAAAGCCCCCGCGGCGCCATGTCGATGGAAAGTTCTTCCGAAGACTCAGGAGCCCGGCAGCCGCCCAGGATCGCTGACAGCATCAGCCCGAGAAGAATCAGAAAGGCCGGTAATTCCAGCCCGAATCGACGCCTCACATGCCGAGGAGTGAAGAATCCCCGTCCGCGAGCACGCGCACCAGCTCGTCCTGGAAATAATCGCACTCACGCCGAATCTCCTCGGAAATTCTCTTATCGTACATCTCCCGGCTCCGGTCGATGTCCTCCCTGAGACGGGTATAGATGTCCTTCGTCACTTTCCCGCGCTCGACTTCATCTTCATTGTAGAGCTTGATCTCGGAGATCAGCAGGCGTGCAAAGCGCTTCGCCTCTTCGTGCTTGGAATCCTCCTCCGGACTCCGACCTGAGACGGACGGAGGCGCCGACTCCTCCAGCGGCGGTGGCGGGACAACCGGTTTCACCGGCTGAACCTCCTGAGGAGCTTCCTCCGGCTCGGACTCAGGCTCGGGCTCCGGCTCGGGCTCCGGCTCGGGCTCGGGCTCCGGTTCCGGTTCCGGCTCGGGCTCGGGCTCGGGTTCCGGTTCCGGCTCGGGCTCCGCCCGTGCAGCCGATACCATTTCCTGGACATCGTCGATTCGTACCGTGGCCGAGGGATCAAAACCGGCAGATTCCACTGGGGCCTCGGGCGGCTCCTCAATCGCCGCCTCAAGCTCAGTTTCTTCCTCAACTTCTTCTTCGACCGGAGTCTCGACGGCAAAAACCTCCTCCTCGAGTTCCGGAGGAGAACCGGCTTCAACATCGATTGCTGGAGCAACCATTGGAGAAGGTACGGTCTGACGGGAAGCAAGGGTATCGATCATCCAGCAGCCGATTGCAATCAGTGCCTGGGCCGACTCCGGATCCCAGGGGCCTCCCCGGGCATCATCGACATAGATACAACCCA
>JANTFG010000370.1 GCA_024763555.1 Thermoanaerobaculales bacterium | reverse complement strand
TTCCGGAGGCGGCGTCAAAGACGTTGGTCCCGAGAAGATCAGCCGGCATGAAGTCGGGGGTCAACTGGATCCGGGTGACTTCAAGGCCGAGCAGGCCGGAGACGACCTGGGCCAGGAGGGTTTTCCCGATTCCGGGCAGTCCTTCGAGGAGAACATGGCCATCCGCGATATAGGCCGCAAGAATCTGTTCGGCGGCCGCTTCCTGCCCGAGAACGACATCGTTGATCGCGCCAAGGAGCTGTTCAAGTCTTTCAGAAATTTCTTCCTTCTTCATTCATCTTCCTTTCATCGAAATCTTCCGGGCTGCCGCCGGGCGACTTTCCGGGCAAATTCGAGCAGATCGCCTTTGCGGAGCAAGCGGGCTTCATCTGCAAGGGCCGAGGGAATTTCCGGCCAGCGATGGTATTCCGCCGCCCTTTCGAGCATGGCGGACGCCGCCTCGGCGTGATGCCCCTTTTTCCGGTGCGCGGCGCCCGATCGCAGCAGCAGGCCCGAAACGGCGTTGACGGCGGGCGCGGCAAGGGGCCACGCCGGCCCCATGCGCCGGCCCAGAGCCAGGAGGGCCAGCAGATAGATCAGCAGGCCATGCAGGAGAAGAACATCAGCCATCGGAGTTCCGGTGCTTTCCTCCGGCGCTACCGGGCCGAATCCGTGGATGCGCTCATCAAAGAGGAGAGCGTCCGGAAGAGAGGCGCGCAGTTTCGAGAGGAACTCGAGGTTTCCCCCGCGAAGCAGGCGCTGATTGGCCAAAAGCTCCGAAGGCAGGACCAGGAGGCGGCCGGAACCGACTTTCCGGGACAGACCAAAGATCACCCGGGATTTTTGATCCTCAAGCAGAATTTTGTCTCCCGACTCGGGGGAAAGCCCCAATCGCGCCGGGCTGATCAGGACGGGTGTCCGAAGGCCCTCGCCCTCAAGGCTGAGAGGAGTGCTCTTTTCCCGCCACCACCGGATGGGGTTGAGACTGTTCTCCTCCTCGACTTTCCGTTCCCGGAGTCCGAGCCTGTCGAAGACCAGGCCCTGTTGAAAACTTCGGCCCGAGGTCGAATAGAGCAGGAGGAGGGGTGTGCCCCTTCGGAGGCGCTGTCGAATCCGGGCAAGCTCCGCCGAGGGAAGCATTCCGGAGGCCGGAAAGGAGATCAGGATTGCCCCTCCCCGGGCCTCGTCCTCGGGAAGCACACCACAGCGGGTTCCCTGCCCCTCGAGGTAGGATCGGGCCAGCAGGAGACCCTCTCCACCGGTTGAAAAACAGGAGGCCTCATTCTGCATCAGGGGTCCTGAAAGGAGGAGGAGGCTTGCCCCGACCACGAGGGCGCAGGCCAGGATAATCCAGGTGCGGGCCGACCTCATCACAAATCGGCCTCCATGGCCTCGGCGAGTTGCCGCACGGCATCGAGGGGAGGGGCCTCGGAACCGTAGCGCCAGGCGTCAAGGCGGCGAAAATACGGAAGCAGCTCCTCGCGGGAGTGTGCCCTGAGCAGTTCCGTCGAGGTCCAGGAAGAATCGGGAGAACCGCCACTCAGCGCGGAGGCCATCCAGTACCAGAGGCTTTCAAGAGCGGCGACCAGGTCCCCGGAGCGCAGGGCACTGTCGAAGGCGTTTTTCCACGCCGGGGCGTCCGGTCGCACCTCTTCCGGAATTCTCTCAAGCGGATTCACCGCCTCGGCTCTCATTACCCCGGCCCTTTTTCGAAACCGTGGCACCAGGAGTCGGAAGATCAGGAGGATACAGAGGAGAAGAAGACTCCAGGCCAGGAGGCTTGCGAAAAAGTCGACGAGAGTACTGACGTGGGAGAAATCCGGCGCCTTGATGCTGAAGAAGCCGCCGAGCCACTGGAAGAAACGCCGAAACAACTCGCCGAAATAGAGGGGCAGCGAGGGTTCCGGGGGCGCCGTCACAACGCCGCGCTCCCGGGCCAGCTGTTGAAGGGCATTGAGGTCGTCGTCTGCCGCGGCCTGGAGGATTGGGCATGAGAGCAGGAGGATGCCGGGCAGGAGGGCGGCGCGGTGTTTCACTCCGGGATTCCCAGGCGATCGAGAGCCGCGATGAGGTCGTGGCCTTCCCGTCTTCCCTTGAGCCGAAGGTAGAGGAGATGATAGGCCGAGGCCGAGAAAAAGACCACGAGCATCTGAGCCATGCCGGCGGCGAAGGCCGAGAGGCTCTGAAGCACGAAGAACCAGGAAGGAAACATCTGCATCGGATTCGCCGCAACGCCGGTCTGCACCTGTCCCATGATGTGGCGGGTCAGCAGAATCTGCTGAATAATGCCCAGCGGAAACTGAATCGCCATCGACACCCCGTAATTGAGCACGACGACGGTGATTCCAACCAGGAGCACCCAGCCCATCCCGGGTGAAAAGAGGGGCTTGTCGGGACCGTAGATGACCAGCTGCCGCGATCTGGAGAGGGCCTCGAGACCCAGGAGATTTTCCCGGAGCATCACCGGCAGGACGATGGCCCAGACCACCATGAGGTAGATCCCGGGCAGCAGACAGAAGATGCTCCCGATGGTGATGAAGAGTCCCATCAGAAAGATTGTTCCCGCATTTCGTGGTCTCAATACCCAACGCCAGCAGGCAAGGGCGCTCAAGCGCTCTCCCTGAAGTTCCTGGGCCGCGCCCGCAAAGGTGGCGGCCGAAGCCAGAGCCAGAAGCGTCATGTAGAAGAACATCACGAGAAAAAACAGCGCGAAGTGACCGAGGAACATCGAAAAATCCCCGTTGGACTGAGGCGCCATCTGAAAAAAACCGCCCATCAGAAAACCCTGGGCGGCAGCCATTAAGGCCCCGGCCAGGGCCGGAGGAAGCACGAGACCGAGAAACAGCGGTCGAACCATGGCGCGTGCCACGGTGACAGCTTCATCCAGGAGGATGAGAAGAGAACCCCGTTCCAGGCGGAAGGCGTCAAGCGGCATCGGAGAGCTGCTCCTTTCTGAAGGCGACCGCGAGATAGGACGCCAGCAACAGAGCCCCGGTTCCCATCTTCAGGAAGAGGGGAAGCTGAGGATTCGGCGAGACGAAGGCCTCGACGACCCCGAGCAGAAGGAACCAGGGGAGAGAACCGAGAAGTACGTTGAGGGAGATCGTCCCGGCTTCCTTCAGCGTTCGGCCCCGCGACCGGTCGCCCGCTACGATCAGGCCGCGGGCCAGCTCGAGGCCGGCCGCAGCACTCATCAGAATGAGGAAGATCTCCAGGGGTCCGTGGGCGGAAACGAAGGCGCCGAGCGCCCCGGCCATCCCGAAATGCCAGGTGACCCCGAAGAGCCCGCCGAGGAGGGCGCCATTGAGAATGAGTGCGTAAAGAGGTCCGAAGCCGGCCAGGCTTCCCCCGGCCCAGGCGATGATGGCCACGGTCATATTGTTCCCTGCGATTCCGGAAGCGGCCATAC
>JANTFG010000369.1 GCA_024763555.1 Thermoanaerobaculales bacterium | reverse complement strand
CTGCTCGGGCCGGTGACCCTGATGGGCGGCGCTCTCGTCCGCCAGGGAATCTCTTCCCTGCACGCGATCCAGGACTGGGTCGGCGCCGGAGGAATGGACAAGCTGATCGGCTCGGGGATCGGAGTACGTATCGAGGAATTCACCACGAGATTTCTTCCCGGCCTGGACCTCGGAGCCCTGGACCTGCCGGGCCTGCTTGCGGCAAGCAGCAGCGCCTCGGCAAGCTGGATGCTGAAGTTCGGTGGAGGTCTCCTCGGCCAGGCGGGCGTGGTGCTGGGCAAACTGGTTCTGATGCTCTTCGTCCTCTTCTATTTTCTTCGGGACGGCGAGGAAATCCTCTCAGCCACCCTGCACCTGCTTCCCCTGAGGTCCAGCCAGGAGGAGCGCCTGATTCTGCGCTTTCGCGCGGTTTCCCGCTCGGCAATCTTCGGCGCATTCGGGACGGCTGCGGCCCAGGGCCTGGCCGGCGGAATCGGGCTGGCCATCGTTGGGATTCCGGCCCTCTTCTGGGGGGCCGTCATGGCCCTGGCCAGCCTCATTCCGGTGGTCGGAACCGCCCTGGTCTGGGTGCCGGCCTGTATCTACCTCCTGCTGGTCGGCAGCTGGGGCAAGGCCCTGTTTCTGGCACTCTTCTGCGGAGTGGCGGTGGGCAGCATCGACAATTTGCTCCGCCCCCTGCTGATGTCGGGACAGGCCCGAATGAGCACCTTGTGGCTCTTTCTCGCCATCCTGGGAGGAGTTGATGCCTTCGGTCTCATCGGCCTGATCTACGGCCCCCTGATCTTCGGTCTCCTGGCCGTCCTGCTCTTCCTTTACGAGGAGGAGTTTCACGGATTTCTCGAGGCTCAGGACGAGAGCTGAGGGAAGCCGGATACGGGAAGCGGAGACCGGAGCGGGCGCCGGAACGGCCACCCGGAACCGGAGCTGGAGCCGACGCCGGAGCCGGTGGGGTCGTGTTTCTTTGAGCGGAATACATGGGCCGGGCACAGCCTTGGTATCCCGAGCCGGAGCAAGGGGCCGGTGGTTGAAACCGATGCGGTCGCAGGGTCTTCCAACCACTTCGAGTGTAGCCATACCGCGTGAGCACCGCGCTTGGGTTCCGGCTGCGGATGCGGTTTCGGCCTCCGCTCCGGCTCCGGGATCGGCTCCTGAGGCTGATCCCCGGTCGGGAATTGCCTCTACCGGAAAGGCTGAAGCTTTCAGGAAGTTCCGGAATCCTGTACTTCCCAGATGTCGATCCCGTCCCGGCGGTAGACCAGGCGGAGTCCCTCCCGGAGCTTCACGAGAACATCCTCCTGTCGGGCATCCGCAGCGAGGGGAAGAAGGGACTGCAGGCGCCCGCCTCCGTAGCCCGGAGTCACGAGAATGAAGCGAATGTCCTCCTCTGAAAGCTTCTCCCGTAAAGCCCTGGCGTCGGCGCCCTCATTGAGCCAGATGGCCAGGGGCGGGCGGTTGTAGAGTCCCTCCGCCAGCCAGGGACGGTCGAAGAGAAATGGCGCCGGAAAGTCCAGAGCCATGACCTTGCCGGGAAGCGACTGCCGGTTGATCCACTCCGCCGCCTCTGCACCGGGCACGAGGCCTTCAAGAATCTGCTGCCGGCTGAGTTCGCCGCGAAGATAGGGAAGGAAGACGCCTGCGGCCTGCTCCTGACCCTGCCCGTAATAGGGCAGAGTCCCGATCATCAGGAGTGCCGCCGCAGCCATCGCCGCCTTTCTCCCGTAGCGCAGCTCCAATTTTGCCAGGGCAGGCGCCGTCAGTGCGGCCAGTGCCCAGAGCAAGGGGATTGCCAGGCGCATCGATGGGTGGATCCAGAAACCCAGGAGCAGATAGGGCAAGCCCAGGGCGACCAGGCCGGGAAGCCTGCGATCCCTCCAGAACAGTGGGAGCAGCAGAAGTGCCGGAAGCAGATGCCAACCGACGATTTCGTCGGGCTCCACCGGGCCCAGGCTGTGGCCCCAGGGAATTCCCAGGGGGCCGTGGATCTCCTCGTGGCGCTGAGTCACCGTCCGGTCCACAGCTGAATCGATCTCGGGATGCTCCCACCCGAACACGGAACCCAGCACGGGATAGAAGGGGTCTCCGGTTTTCGCAAGATTCCGGATAACCAGCGGTGTAAGCAGGAGAATGGCAGGGAGGCAGAGCGCCGCCAGGGTGGAGCATCGCCGATGCGGTCGGGCGCGGAAAAGCGCGAGCAGTCCGAGACCGACAATGGCCGGCAATGCCGTGTACTTTGTCCATGCCGCCGCGGCGAGAGCCAGGCCCACCGCCCAGGGGGAGCTTCTTTTCTCAATGAGAATCAGGGCCAGGACAAGGTGAAAAATGACAAATCCGTCGATGAATCCTGCCGGCGCTGAGGCCAATACGACGGGGATGCCGAGGTAGACCCAGACGGCCGGGTATGAGGACCAGCGCCTCCGAAAAAAGACGAGGAGAAGCAGGGCCCCGGCGAGGACGATGCCGAAGTGCAGCCACTTGGCCGCTTCGGCCGGTCCCAGGCGCATTCCCAGCATATAAAGCATCTCCGCGGCCTGGGGATAGGCACCGGTGGAGTCCCAGGGATAGAGAAAAACCTTCCCCATCAGCAGGTAGAGCTTGGGCAGGGCCAGATGATAACGAAGGCCGTCGGAGTCAATGATCGGCAGGAGCAGGGCCGGGATGGATACGGCGAAAGCGGGCAGCAGAACGAGAAATGGGCGGAAGCTGAGTCTCCCTGCTGCAATCCCAAGGAGCCGAACTCCGCCCCGGAGCCTGCTGAGGGCCGTGAGTGCGGCCGCCGCCAACAGCAGGGGTAGCCATCGCGTCCCGAGAAGGCTCCCGGTGACCCAGGTGAGAAGGCTGAGAATGGTGATTCCGAGGGAGAGACACTGGGCCGAAAGGAGCATGACGTCGAATGAGCGCCACCTTCGCGGCAGGAGGGCGAAGCCGATCAAACCCGCAGCCGACAGAAGAAGGGCCGCGTCGAACGCGGCCCTTGAAATCTGCAGAAGATCGCCGAGGCTCATTCCCGCCTACTCCCCGGCCTCCCCGTCATGCTTCGTGAGCACTTCGTCGATCAGGGCGATGCTCTTCTCCAGGCGCACGGCCATGGTTTCTTTCTCATCCTGGAGCTGTCGCTGCCTCTCCTCGATCTCGGAACTCTGCTCGCTTCGGGTTTTCTCCAGCTCCCCTTCCAGTTCGGCGACCCGGGACTCGAGTTCCCCGACCCGCTCTTTCGAGGTGGAATAGAGACCCAGCAGCTCTTCGAGTTTTTCCTCCAGCTTTTCCAGTACCATTTCCAGTGCCATCATCTCTCCTTCCGCTCAGGCGAAACTCACGCCCAGTCCGGCGGCGAGTTCGCGTCGAAGCCCTTCCTGAGCCTCATTGATTTCTTCCTGGGTCAGGGTTCTCTCCGGGTGCCTGTAGACCAGCCTGATTGTCGTCCGGACCCTGTTCTTCGGCAAACCCTTGCCCT
>JANTFG010000368.1 GCA_024763555.1 Thermoanaerobaculales bacterium | reverse complement strand
ACCCTTCGGGGAATGTGGATGGCTTTGAGCAATCTCCGCTTCTTCGCGCTGATTCTGATCACGGCGGGTTTCTGGGCTATCCAGGGCCAGCTCTACGCATCAATGCCGGACTACGTCCTGAGGATGGCGGGAGAGAGTTTCCGGCCGGAATGGTACGCCAATGTCAACCCCCTGGTCGTGGTCCTCTTCGTGGTCGGCATCACCCATTTCGTCCGGAAGTGGAAGCCCGAGCACTCCATCCTGGTGGCGATGGCCCTGATCCCCCTCTCGGCGCTCTCGATGGCCATGTCATCCTGGATGAAGAATCCGGTCAACCTTTTCGGCATTGCTGTCCATCCGATTACCCTGATGATGGTGATCGGCATCTCCATTCAGGGTATTGCCGAGTGTTTCCTTTCCCCCAAGTACCTGGAATATGCCTCGAAACAGGCGCCCCCGGGAAAAGAGGGCGTTTTCCTGGGCTTCGCTCACGTGAACACCTTCTTTGCATGGATTTTCGGATTCATCTTCTCCGGTTTCATGCTTCGAAAATACTGTCCGGAACCGACGACCCTGCCTCTGGCACTCCAGAAGCAGCATGAACTCTGGCTGGCGGGTGGGGGCCGGATCCCGGAAGTCTATGCCCACGCCCAGAATCTCTGGTACGCCTACACCGGCATCGGCATCCTCTCCCTGGTGGCCCTCGTCGTCTACATCGCCGTAACAAAGCGCCTTGATACCGCAAAGATCGAGAAGGCGGAGGAGATCGTCTAAACTTGCTCCGGAGGTAATTGATGAAAGAAGTCGATGTACGTGCCCTGGCCTGTCCCGGTCCGGTGCTGACCCTTCGGGGTCTCCTGGATGCGGGAGAGGATAAGATCCGCCTTTTAGTCGCCGACGATCTGGCCCTGTCCAACGTCAGCCGTTTCGCCGCCACCCGGAACTGCGAAGTTCAGAGCCGGGACGGGGATGAAGGAGGCTACCTCGTCGAGATCTCGGCCGGATCCGGCTCCGCCCGACACCACGAGGGCGAAGAGGAGTACATCGTCTGCGATTATTCGGCCGCACCCGGGCGAAGCGGGCCGACCGTCGTCCAGATCACTTCCAATCGCATGGGCCTCGGGGACGACGATCTCGGTGAACTCCTGCTGCGCTCCTTCCTGAAGACCCAGGCCGAGCTGGAAGAAAAACCCCAGGCGATCATCTTCTACAACGGAGGCGTCAAGCTCTGCTGCGAAGGTTCCCTGCTGATCGAGGATTTGCGACGACTGGAGGGCGAAGGTATCGAGATCATCGCATGCGGGACCTGCCTCAACTACTTCGACCTGGCCTCCTCGCTGGAGGTCGGCCGCGGGACGGATATGCTGGAGATCGCCTCCCGCCTTGCCGAGGCCGGGCATATCGTCAGGCCCTGAACGGAGCGGCCATGAAACAGCGCATCTATCTGGATCACGGGGCGACATCATTTCCGAAGGCGCCTGGATGCGTCCGGGCGATGGCCGATTTCATGGAACATTCGGCCGGAAATCCGGGCCGCGGCGGGCACCACTGGACCATCGCCGCCTCGCGTCTGATCGAAGCCGCCCGTGAGGACATCGCCGAACTCCTCGGCGCCGACCCCGAGCGGACGCTGCTCGGTCCGGGCGCCACCTTCTGGCTCAACACCCTGCTCCATTCAAGTCTCCACTCCGGCAGCCGGGTTCTCCTCTCCAGTCTCGAACACAACGCCGTCATGCGGCCCCTGAGGGCGCTGCAGGAGCGTCGGAATATCGAAGTGGAGATCCTCGACGGAGATCCTGAAACGGGGGTCCCTTCCGTATCGGAAGTCCTCGACGTCCTCGGACGCCGGGAAGCGGATCTGCTCATCCTGAGCCATGCGTCCAATGTCAGCGGCGCCGTGCTGCCCGTTGAGGAAATCGCCGAGGCCGTCGCGCCCATTCCCGTGATCGTCGACGGCGCCCAGGCCGCCGGGGCCATTCCCTTTGATTTTTCGAGTGCGCCCATCGCCGCCTACGTCTGTTCCGGTCATAAAGGCCTCCTGGGGCCCCCGGGGACCGGCGTTCTTCTGCTGGGGCCTGGGTTTTCCCCGGAACCCATCATCCGTGGCGGAACCGGCTCCCGCTCGGAATCCGAGGAGATGCCCGAATTTCTCCCCGACCGGCTCGAGGCCGGCACACCCAATGGCGCCGGCATCGCGGGTCTGGGCGCATCCTGTAGATGGATGGCGGAACGAGGAGTCGAGACACTCGCCGAACATGAGAGAAGACTCGCCCTCATCCTGGCCTCGGGGCTTCAGGCAATCCCGGGTGTCCGGCTCCCGGGATTCGACCCCGCGAGCAGGCGAACCGGAGTTCTCAGCTTTGTCGTCCAGGGACAGGATACGGGCGAACTGGCCGGATGGCTGGACCGGGAAAGGGGCATCGCGCTCAGGGCGGGACTCCACTGCGCACCGGCGGCCCACCGTAGACTGGGGACCTTCCCCGGGGGCACGCTACGCGCCGGCATCGGCCCCTTCAACACGACTGATGAGATCGAGCGACTCGTCGAGAGCATTGAGACCGCAGTGGAACGAGGCATCGAATGAGAAAGGGCCCGGTCGCTGCCTTTTTCCTTGCACTCCTGCTCTCATCCCCTCTCCTTCGGGCTGAACTTGCGGTTTTCACCGACGGTAGGGTCCTGAGAGTGGAGGATGCGGAGCTGGTCGGCGATATGATCCGACTGGAACTGATCGGCGGCGGCATCCTCGAGGTCTCCGCCCTGCGGATCGACCGGGTCGTCGACGACGAAATCGATCACTCGGACCAGGGGGAAAAGCTCAGAGTGGGAAGTTGTCCCTGCTCCTACGCCAAGGTTTCACTGGGAGAGGATGTGCCCTTCGCGGATCTCATCCAGGCCGCAGCAAAGGAAGCCGACATTCACCCGAAGCTGCTGGCCTCTCTGGTCCGGGCCGAGTCCAATTTTGATCCGATGGCAATCTCCCGGGTTGGGGCCAGGGGCCTGACCCAGCTCATGCCCTCCACCGCCGCGGAAATGGGAGTCCTCCACGCCTTCGACCCCGCCGAGAACCTCAGGGGCGGCGCGCGCTACCTCCGGATGCTCCTCGATCGCTTCGATTCACTCGAACTCGCCCTCGCCGCCTACAACGCCGGCGCCGCAACCGTGGAGAAGTATGGTGGAGTTCCGCCCTATCGCGAAACCCACAGCTACCTCAACAGAATCCTCGGAAATTTCTGCCCTGGAAAGGAAGCGTTCCGGCCTACTTCTCCCTGATCTCCGCTGAAATCTCCTCCTGGGCCCGCTTCCGCTCGGTCTCAATCAGGCGATCGGCGGCACGCTGCATAAAGGCGAATCGCTTGAACATGCGGTTGGTCTCCTCCTCGTGCTCGCAGACGGTCGACTCATCTTCCGGCTCGAAGAAACAGGTGGGATCCTCGCCCATATAGTCGCCACTGTGGTAGAAGGCCAGTCCGCGGCA
>JANTFG010000367.1 GCA_024763555.1 Thermoanaerobaculales bacterium | reverse complement strand
TCTGCAGGCATTTCCCCTATTTCATCAAGAAACAGGGAACCCCCGTCTGCTTGAACCAGGGTACCGGGCCTTGCGGCGACGCCTGTTGCTACTGCCTTGCCGATTCCAAAGAGTTCTGCCTCGAGCAGCTCCTTTGGAATCGCAGCACAGTTCACCGCCAAAAAGGGTCGGTGACACCGATCGGAAGACGCGTGCAGGATTCTTGCGATGTATTCTTTGCCTACTCCGGTTTCACCGACGATCAGAACCGGAAGATCCGTCCTCGCAAGTGTCTTCATCTCACCATAGAGGCGTTCCATGGCGGAGGAGGTTCCGCGAATATACCCTGGAGGAAAATGAAGGTCACGATCTTCGCTTCGATCTCTGCTCACGGTGGCGCGGGAACGCCAGCGTTGCAGCATGATCATATACAACAGGATGATGACATAATGATTGAGGTCCTTTTCATGAGATGGGCGGCCCGTGATTATTGCAGCCACGACGGACTTACCTGCCCGCACCAACAGCCACTCGACTCCTCCATTGTTTGGATCTCTGCTCGACTGCATTTCGGGAACAGCTTGATGGTCGGGTGTTGTCTGGCACGACGAACCGATCTCTGCCAGGATCTCGTCTCCGGGGACTGCACCGGTGCTCGCCACGATTACCGCCTGTTGGTCCGGGGCAAATTCGACTATGGCCAAGCCTTTTGCCGCAACTCCCTGCCGAAAGGACTTCAGAATTCCGAAAACGGATTCATCTGACCCGTCGATTAATGCTGCTGCACATTGGGAGAGGAGCCCCAATAATGTGATGTGTTCGGTCAAAGAATCGGTTCTCGTGTTCGATTTGCGGGTACCGACCTGGTGATACGCGGGACAAGCGATACCAAGATCAAGATCATCATCGTCGATCAGCTCGACGACCAGGGCGGTAGCGCCGAGACCCAGAACATCTCCAGCGGTAAGCGTAGCCTTGTGGATTCGTTTCCCGTTGACAAAGGTGCCGTTCTTACTCGCAAGGTCAAGGACATTGATTGTGTGTTTCCTAACCTCAAGCTCAACGTGTCGGCGGGAAATCCCTGAATCAGAAAGGATGATTGAACATGCCTCGCCAGCCCCGAGAACATGGGTGCCGCGCCGCAGAGGAATGCTTACTTCGCCTCCTCCCACCGTACCTCTTAGTCGCAGGCTCAGGGCAGCAGGAATTCGGCTCACGGCGTCATTTTACCTCAATTTCGAGACAGCTTGCTCTGCGACTGACGAGCTGTCTTTCCGAACCACGTCTCCGGAAGATAACGGATCGTCACGTCAAAGCACTGGATCGCCAGTTCAGGATCTCGCTCGGCAAGGATGTTGCCGGCTACCCAATTTGCGAGGGCGTACCAGACGGCATCGAGGTAGTTCTTGCGTGCCCGAAATTCGAGATGAGACAGACAGGGGCGGATCGTACCCCAAGCGCCATCAATATCGTGTTGAAGATAGAGACTGCGAGCGCGCACAATATCCGCGATGTCCTGCTCGACGCCGCTTTGTATCACGACATCCCAGAGTCCTTGTGGTTGACGGTCTTTTTCCATCCGTGCCCAACGGCAGAGCAGCTTCGGGTAGAGCCCGGATTGAAAGCGGGGGTCGGGTGACTCGCGGGGGACCGACCAATCTCCCTGCAGAAAAGCGACGAAAGACTCGATGTTCTCGCGCGCGTCTTCCCCTCCGATATCGAGTGACGAGGAAAGTTGCATCAAGGCCTGTTCGAAGCCCCTTTTGTTTCCAGTCGCCGCTGCGTCGACAGCGAGGGGAATGACGGAATCTATCGAGGGGAGTCCCGGCCCACCTATTCGCAGGGAATATTCCAGGGCGCGGCGAGCCCGCGTTTGCTGACCTGCAACCAATAGTAGGTTTCCGATTTGCCGGTGAACGCGGCGAGGAGTTGCGTCGCCGCGGTCCAGCCGCGTGAGCAGATCAGCGGCGGCGAGCTGTTTGTTTGCCAGGGCCAGACCGCAGGCCAGCGCGAGATATCCGGCGTCCCGCGTCGGCTGTTCGCTCCAAGCTTCCTTGTTGTCCTGCCGGAGCTGTGTGATCACCTCGGATATGGACCTCGACCCACTTTCGAGTTGGGCGGAATCAACGACGATGTCGTGCCAATAGTGCTTTCTCTTGTTCGGGCCGGTACCGGCGAGAGCAGACGACAGGGGATTCCCGTCGCGGTCGAGAAGATACTCATTGCCACCTTCGGTTGTAATTCGGATTCCAAGTGAGTCAGCACGACGGATTGTTGGTTCCCCGCTGTACTCCCCCAGAGGCACGAATGCACGCAAGGGCGAGTTTCCGGTAATCTGATGATTCATGGGTTTGAGAAGGTCTGGAGCGAAGGACGTTGAGAAGCGGCTGGACCAAGATTTTCCATCCTGGCCGAAAATTGCAGCGATCAGCTGCTCGCCAAGCGGATTTGATAAACCGGTCGCAACAATCTCCAAATCCGGATCATCATCGAGCTGGGCTACCGTGACGGAGCGGATATGCCCCGAATTTATCATCAGGGTCTGGTTCGAATTGTGCGCCGGGGACCAGATGCCCAGTGCCGATGGATAGTACACACGATGCCACATCACCCAGACGAGTTCGTCATACCCGTCGCCGTCGAGATCTCGGGTAGCCGCAATCGAAGCTTCAAAACGGTTGGAGAATCCCTTCATGGAGGCCAAAACCTGGTGCCCGCTTAAGGCCGTGCGGTTGAGTTCTTCGCCATGTGCGTCCAGGCATACCAGCGAAGCCGAAGCTGAATCCGGTCCGTCATCAAACTCGACGATATTCGCCTCCAGTCCACTCGACGGAAATGTGTTACTTCTGACGATCTCTGAAACCTGGGCGCGCATGGTCCGCCTCCAGATTTCTCGCCCCTCGGAATTCCGAGCGATAAGTTCGTTGCCTTGGGCAAGGATCGAAACAGGATCACGATCGTGTTTCCATCCAAAACTGATGATAACGGCGATGGAAAGCAGCGTTGTCACCGCGACCGAACTCAAGAGGGCTTGCATGCTCGATGGACGAATTCCCACCCGCTGTTTCCGGAGGGCGCGCTGAGCTTCGGCAGCATCACGCCAACGATTGTTGCCTTTCTCCAAGGCGCGGGAAACCCAGCGGACGAACCATTTCGGACAATTGGGAACGATCAGGTCGACCGGTACGGGAGATTCATTGAGAACCTTGGAGGCGATCTCGAGATCGGAGTCTCCATCGAAAGGCAACCGTCCGGTGAGAAGTTGATATAGGGTCACGCCGAGGGAGAAGATGTCCGAAGCCGGTCCGGGTCGTTCTCCTCGTATCTGTTCGGGACTCATATAGGCGGGCGTTCCGACCGTTATGCCGGTCCGGGTGAGTTTCTCGGCCCCTTCGGACGGCGCCTGTAGGGTTCCGAGATCTGCGAGCCGGTAGCGGCCCGATTGGTCGCGTAAAATGTTGGATGGTTTCACGTCCCGGTGAAC
>JANTFG010000366.1 GCA_024763555.1 Thermoanaerobaculales bacterium | reverse complement strand
AGATCAGGATGAATTGTTGCCACGACCCAGGCCTTTCCGGTCCCCTGCCAGGGGGTGAGGGCCCTGGGAGAGAGCAGCATCTCGGGAAGTGCTCGTCCCCGGTATCGATCGAGGTGCTGGAGGTAGGAGGCGAAGGGATGGATCTCCGGCCCGACGACGAAGGCCCAGTCCTTCTCGAGGGCCCGGGATTCGCCGGCTTCGGTGGCCTCCCATGCGGCAAGGCGCCTGGTGTGCTGCTCTTTGAGGATGGGAAGGCTCCATGCTGCTGAAACCGTGGCCCCGGCGAGGAGAAAAACTGCGGCCGGCCCGCTTGACAGAAGGCCGGCAGCTCCGGCAATGAGCGGGGCTGATGCCATCTGCACCGGGACCGCATAACGGGCGTAGCTCCGATTCTGGAGGAAGAGCAGCTGTGTAATCGTCACGGCGAGCACCAGAATCCAGACCAGGGTTGCCCGCATCCCCCGCCTTTTGGCCCAGATCCACAGGCCGAACAGGCTCAGCAGGATCACGAGGGACGCACTGCCTGAGCCGCCGACACCCTTGACGAGGCCGAGATCGCCGAAGCCGCCCCCGTTGAGGTAGAGGCGTTCGCTGTGATGCCGGGCGTGTTTGACGAAGGCCCGGGCGAAGGGCGCCCATCCGCCTTCCAGGTGCATCATATACAGGATGGAGACCCCGATGGCGGCCGTGCCGAGAAGAGTGCCGGGAATGAGTCGTCTCGCGGGCCGGGCGATCCAGGCCCCGGCGATCCAGAGCAGGGCGATTGGGGGCAGGAGGATCGGACGGATCAGGAAGGCGGCTGTCAGGAGCAGGGTGAAATGGGTGATCTCATCGCGATACCAGGCTCCGCCCTCAATTTCTCTGCTCTCTGTGATTCGGCAGAGAAGGAGGGCTGAGAAGAAGATACAGCTTGCGGCAGCCGTCGAGGAGAAGCCCCGGACGGAAAAGAGCCACGGGCCGGGAAGGAAGAGGACGAAGAGGGCGGCTGAGGTGGCGACGGCTGGAGGCGCCACCCGGCGGCCGAGCAGGGCCAGGGGCCAGAGGGCCAGAATGGAAAAGGAGGCCGAGGCAAGTTGCAGCGCACGGAGCGGTGTTTCCGCAAAGGGGAGCAGAATTCTTCCGATCGCCAGCCAGCCGGGGAAGCCCGGTGGATGGGGAAAGTGTGCGGCCAGCTCGAAGTGGAGCATGCCCCTGGCGAAGAGGGTTTCATCCCATTCCCAGGGTCCCGAAGCGAGGAGGAGATACCGGGACAGGCTGAGGATGAGGACCGTCAGCAGGCTCAATCCGAGGTCGAAGCGCTCGTCCTCAAGGCCCCAGAGTCTGAAGGCGGCTTTCATCGCGAGAGTCGTCCGGAGATCTTCTGCTGGAGATCTTCTTCGAGGATGAGCCGTGAAATTTTCTCGGCTCTGCGGGCCTGACGGAAGGCTGTTGCGCAATTTGTGACCGGCAGCACTTCGAGGGTCTTCCGGTCGTAGCATCGACCTGAGTTCAGGCGCCCGTCCTCGCCCTGCAGGAAGATATGCTCCCGGTCGGAGAAACAGCCGTACTCACCGATGATGGGCTCATCGCCGGCATTCCCCAGGAGGTTATGACCGATCCATGGAAAGGGAGCGGGTTCGATGCCCAGGAGCGCGGCGGCAGTCGGGGCGATATCGGCGTGGCCTCCCTGTATTTCGGGAGAAATAGCCGGACGCGGAATTCCGGAGGGGAGGTGGAGGAGGAGGGGGATCTTCTGGGAACGATACCAGCCGAGATCGTCGGGGGAAACACCCATCAGTTCCGCGATCTCCGGCGTCCAGCGGAAACCGGCATCGTGATCTCCCCAGAGCATAATGCTGGTATGATCCCAGAGACCGGAATCTCTCATCTTCTTCTCGAAATCCGCCAGGGCATGATCGAGGTAATGCATCGTGTGGATGTATTCCCCGACGGGAGTGTTTTCCCATCTTCCGACATCGAGTTCCTCAAGATCGTCGGGGAAGCCTTCAAATGGGTGGTGCAGGGAGAGGGTGATCATCCAGGCGAGGAAGGGCTGGCGGAGGGTTGCGAGTCGCCCGGCCATCTGGGAGAGGAAGTCCCGGTCGTTGAGGCCCCAGCCGATGACCCGCCCCGCTTCGAAGTCCCCCGCAAAGAGGGAATGGCTGTAGCCATAATCCCGGTGAGTCCGGCGACGATTCCAGAAAGACCCGTCGAAGGGAACGGCCGAGAGCGTGGTGTATCCGATCCGTCGGGCTTCTCCGGCCAGGGAGATGAAATGATTGCCGGCGCAGGCGAAGGATGCTGCGCCGTCCGGCAAGGGCAGGAGCGAGACCTGGGAGAGCAGTTCCGCGTCCGAGCTTCTGCCCTGTCCCGTCTGGTCGGTGATTTCCGAAAAGAGAATGCCATCCTTTCCCCAGCGGCGAAGGGTGGGCATGACGGGCCGGCCTCCGATTTCGAGTGTGACCATGAATTCCTGCAGGGATTCCACCTGGATGAGCACGAGGTTTCCGCCCCTGGCCATTCCGAAGCAGGGGGAAGGGCCGCTGCGCGTTTCCGCGGTCTGCCGGAAAAAGGCGGCTATGGACCGGAGTTCGCTCTTTGAGACCCGCGAGTGGAAGAACTCGCGCCGGAGCCAGCCTGAGAGATCGAGGAGGTGGGCCGCGAGGACGCCGGTGTTCTCAGCGACCTGAGCGCGCCGGAAGACCTGGCTCACCGCGGGTGTCCGGGCCAGGGTCGCCAGCAGGGCAAGGGAGATCGCTGCGGCGACACATGCCCTGAGCACGCGTCCGCGCCGTGGTGGTGCCGCGTCAAGTCGGAGGAGGATGATCACGAGTCCCAAGGGGATGAGGGCTGCGAAAACAAGATCGGCTGAATTCAGGAGACTGTGAATACTTGCGCTGATCTCATCACTCTGGCCGAGAAGTCTGGTCGCCCCCAGGGAAGGGATGTCGCCGAAGAATCGGAGGTAGACCCGGTCGATCAGCAGGAGAATGATCAGCAGGGCGCCTGTGAACCAGGAAAAGGCCGGACGAATCCGGGCGGGGAGCAGGTCGAGGAGGGCGGCGAGGCCCAGGAGCAGGCAGAGGCTGATCCACCAGGGTTCCGGTCCCGGGAGGACCCCTGCCTCGAGGAGGAGGACGACGCCGATCATCCAGAGGTGGTCGAGATGGCTGGCGGCCCATTGACCCGGCCACCATCTGCGTCGGCATCCGGCGCCGAAAATGATGAGGCCCAGGCAGAAGCCCAGGGCCGGCCAGGCTTCCGCCGAAGGGGGGAGGACGACGACGAGCACCGGCCTGATCCTCTGCTTCATTTTCTCGCTGAACCAGTACCGCCCTTCGCGGACCATATCCCATCGAAGCAGCCAGCGCCCCGCCTCCGGCGGGATCTCGACGAGGGCGTGGATTGTCAGGCTTTTTCCGGGGGCGACTTCCCGCGAAATCCGGGTTCGGATGCCGTCGAAGATCTTCTTCTGACCCTCGGGTGTTTCCCAGTGGGCGGCCACGGAGAAACCCTG
>JANTFG010000365.1 GCA_024763555.1 Thermoanaerobaculales bacterium | reverse complement strand
CTCCGGCGAACCCGCGGCGACCACCTGTCCACCCAGCCGGCCCGCGCCCGGGCCGAGATCGATGACCCAGTCGGCAGCGCGAATTGTCTCCTCGTCGTGTTCGACGACGACAACGGTATTGCCGAGATCCCGCATTCCGACCAGGGTTTCAAGCAGGCGCCTGTTGTCCCGCTGATGCAATCCGATCGAGGGCTCATCGAGGACGTAGAGCACACCCATCAGTTTCGAACCCACCTGGGTTGCCAGCCTGATGCGTTGACTTTCGCCCCCTGAAAGCGTTCCGGCCATGCGGTCGAGGCTGAGATACTCAAGTCCGACCGATTCCAGGAATCCGAGACGATCCCTGATCTCCCGGAGCACCTTGGCCGCAATCTTCTCCTCCCGCCGTGTCAGTTCGAGTTTTTCGAAGAAATTCCTCGCACGGTGGATCGGCATGGCATTGATTTCGTCGATGGCGCTCCCTCCGATGAACACCGCCAGGGCCTCCGGCCTCAAGCGCCTCCCTTCGCAGGCGCTGCATGGCACGAAAGACATCAGTCGTTCCAGCTCGTGCCGGGTGTCCTCAGAAGAAGTTTCCGCATAGCGCCTCTCGATTCTGGGAATCAGCCCTTCAAAACGGTCACGAAAACGGTAGGCGCCCTTTCTTCCCTCCCAGACAAAATCGAACTCGTCCTCCGAACCGTAGAGAATCAGCTTCCGCACCTTTTCCGGGAGCTTTCTCCAGGGCGTATGCACGTCAAAGTCCAGGGCTGCCGCCAACTGACGAAGCTGGCGGCCGACCCAGGACGAAGAAGACTGGGAAAGGGTTGCAAGACATCCCGCGGCCGGGGAGCGGGTCGGATCCAGGATCAGGCGATCGGGATCCACCTGCCGCTGAAAGCCCAGACCCGAACACTCCGGACAGGCGCCATGAGGGGAATTGAAGGAAAAGAGACGCGGTGAGATCTCCGAAAAAGAAAAGCCGCACTCGGGGCAGGCATGAAGCGAAGAGAGTTTCAGAATCCCGCCGTCAGCCTGCAGCACGTGGACCATTCCCCTGCCCACCTTCAGCGCCGTCTCCAGCGACGAGGCAAGCCTGCTCCGGATGCCCTCTCTCATGGAGAGCCGATCGATCACCGCCTCGATCGTATGTTTCTTCTGCTTTTCCAGCTCGGGCGGCACGCCGGTTTCGAGGATTTCCCCGTCAACCCGTGCCCGGACAAATCCCTCCTTCAACATCTGTTCGAAAAGTTTCCGGTGTTCTCCCTTTCTCCCGACCACCAGGGGCGCCAGGAGCATGAAGCGGCTCCCTTCTTCCAGCTCCATCAGCCGGTCCACCATCTGCTCGACACTCTGGGCCCGAATCGGAAGGCGGTGCGTCGGACAATAGGCCGTTCCGATGGAAGCCCAGAGAAGGCGGAGGTAGTCGTGAATCTCGGTTACCGTACCCACCGTCGACCTGGGATTTCGGCTCGTTGTCTTCTGCTCGATAGAGATCGCGGGGGAGAGACCCTCGATAGTATCCACATCCGGTTTTTCCATCTGATCGAGGAACTGGCGGGCATAGGCTGAGAGGCTCTCCACGTAGCGTCTCTGGCCTTCCGCAAAGAGGGTATCGAAGGCCAGGGAAGACTTTCCCGAACCCGAAACCCCCGTCACAACGACCAGACGATTCCGCGGAATCTCCACGTCGATATTGTCCAGATTATGTTCGCGCGCGCCTCTGATCAGAATACGGTCCTGCATCCGGTTCTCCAACGGCATCATCAACAGGAAAGAGCCTCGACTTATTCTCGGCCCTTGATCGCCTGCTCCGCCTCCCGATCGAGGGTTCGCTGCCTCAGGGTCGCTCTCTTGTCATGAAGCTGCTTTCCACGAACCAGAGCGATCTGCACCTTAATCCAGTTGCCTGAAATAAAAATCTCCAGGGGAACCACGGTCAGACCCTTCTCCTGGACCTTTGACGCCAGCCGAATCACTTCCCGCTTGTGCAGCAGCAGGCGCCTCTTTCTCAGGGGATCGTGGGCGACGTATCCTGCATGTTCATAGGGTGAGATGTGACACCCGACCAGAAAAGCCTCTCCACCGGAGAAGGCGACATGACCTTCCTTGAGATTGGCGCGTCCGGATCGAATCGCCTTGACCTCGGTACCCAGAAGCTCGATCCCGGCATCAAGGGTCTCGAGAATATGGTAGAGATGCCTGGCTTTTCGGTTCTTGACGAGAATTTTCCTCTCCGACTGCTTCATCTAGATAATTTCCCTCAAGCCCCCGATGACACTCGGATCAAACTGAGCTCCTGCCGCCGTTTCCATCTTCGCCAGCGCTGCCTCCGGAGAAATCGCCTGAAGATATGAGGTGGAGGAAATCAGGGTATCGAAAACCTCAGCGACATGAATAATCCTGGACAGCATCGGAATATCCGAGGTACGCCTCCGATCCGGATAACCCTGACCATCCCAGCGCTCATGATGGGAGCGAAGGATCGGAGCAATGTCTCCAAAACCCATCCGGATCGCCATCTTCTCGCCCCGTTCGCAGTGTTTCCGGAACTCCTGAATCTCAGCCTCCCCCGGTGATGGAAGACGATAGAACCCGCTATCCTCCAGCTCCAGCATTCCGACGTCATGGAGCAAACCGGCCAGGGCCGCCTGCTCGGCGCCGGGATATCCCAGTCCCATCCGGTGAGCCAGCGACCAGGACAGCTCAGACACGGCCATGGAATGCCGGAAAAGCGCATCAAAATCTGCCTGCCCGGACGCCAGAATCTCCCTGGCATGAATGAACCGTGAGTATCGACACCAGGATCCCGATGAAACCTGGTGCAAACGACCTCCAATCCTCTCCATGCAGCCGGAAAAAAGCCCTGATTCCGCCGAACCCATCAGCGAAAAAAGCAGCGACCAGCCCTTTTCTTCGACGAGAACCCTCGAGCCCAGAATCAGAGGACGCTTGGGCGCAGGTACTTCGAGGCTCTCCAGGCAACAATCCCATTCCGCTGTCGGTTGACATCCGACACCGGCAGACTGAAGGATCTCAAACTGGTGCTGGAATACCGGGCCGAGTTCCTCGACCGTCATTCCTTCAGCGGCAAAAGCTCTGCACGAGACCCTTCGCCCCTCCACAATGCTGAGGACAGCGAATCCCAGCCCACTTTGACTCTTCATCTCCGATTCAATACTCCGGCACAGCTCCGAAAGGCCCATCGGGTCCAGCAGCCGATTTCCCGGGGAAATAGAGGATTCCATTCTCCTCCTGGGCGAACTGGGCGGCAAAGGCGCCTCTCGAAGCACCTCCGGCGCTTCCATCTCCTCACCCTGGTCGACATCCACAAGCCCGGTCATCCGGATCAGCTGAAAAAACTCGGCAGCGATCCGGGTAGCTGTCCCTTCATCCGCCTCGTCGAAGGGAAGCTTCCGCCCCTTGTCACGGGCATCGACGAATCCCAGCAGACGCTCACCGCTTCGAATTGGAACCAGAAGCATTCTATTCGAGCCCGCACTATGGAGAATCTCGTAAATCCCCTGAGATTCCTCCGGA
>JANTFG010000364.1 GCA_024763555.1 Thermoanaerobaculales bacterium | reverse complement strand
AAGGAACCACGGATTTCACGGATTAGAAAGAAGAAGACAAAAGACGCAGAGCCGCCCTCCCGCCCAGAGAAGAAGGAACATTCTCACGCAAAGTACGCAAAGGTCGCAAAGAGAAGGCAGTGGCGGATCGTCGGTCCTGGGTCTGCTTCGCAGTCGATGCTGATCGAAGCTCGGCTGTCGGAAAGCAAGCTCTCCTCCAGCAAAGACATCAGTCAGCAGCCCTCTCCCTTCGGGATCGGACAAAAGGACCGATGATCCCGGGGCACACCGCTCATCCGGGAAGAGTGGGGGTCTTCAAACGTGACGCCGAGGCCCGAGGATGGGATCTGACATCACACGACACTGTCGAAACGTGTCCGAATCATCGGGCCGAAACCCCCAGGCATCTCCTGCCTGATCGCGCTTGTCAGCTGCGAAATACAGGCTTGTAAGAGATTTTCAACCTTTCAGGCCCGAAACCTCAGGGAACTATTGGCTTGTTGGTGTGGTCGGGTGCTGAGCATCCGGGATCGTGCGCCCGGGATGAGGCTGAAAGCGAAGAACGAAATGACTGCCCCTCGCTGCATTGATGTGCCGAGCACCTTTTTGACACCATTTTTTGAACTGCACCAGAATCACCCAGAGAAGTCTTCATTTCATCCGCCGGCTCAGAGACGTTCTCGCCTTTCCGACCTCCTGGAGAGCCGAAATAACTGCCCTACGACCACTTATGACCATGTATCTTCGGTGAATTTTCAACACCGTTCAACGCAAGCAACGATTACCGTGTCGTTTTAATTCTGCGGTCTGATGAAGAGAGGGAGGCCCAGCCCCGAAACCGGACCTCCCCCTGTTCACAAGCGATAGGGCTCACCGCATGGTAGACGACCACCTTGACGTGTCTCCAACCTCGAATCCGTCTACAAACACGCCAGCAAGAAGTTTGATTTCGGTCGGCGACAGCACTCTGTCGTAGAGCCGGAGTTCGTCGATACCACCGTTGAACCGGGCATCAAAACCACCACCGTTCCACCACTCGTGCGCACCGACGAATCCGGGTTCGTCGACCATGGAGTAGGCTATCTCGGGTGGAATCGCAACCTCGGACGCCATAGCACCGTCAAGATAGTAGCGCATTTTAGTCCGGTCCACGGTCACGGCGACATGGTGCCACTGGCCAGGTGTGATGCTGACCAAGGCGGTCGAGGTATAGTGATCCTCGTGATAGATCTGCGCGAATGAACCGCCTTCGCCGTTAACCCAGATCCCCAGAAAGCTGTTGGCCGAACCCTGATCTCCGACCGAGTACGTCACACCCCCATCGGCTGGGTCGACCGAATCGATCCTCAACCAATGGGCGACAGTGAAGCTCTCCCATGAAATGGGCGGCAGGGAGATGTAATCCTCCTGGCCCGAATCGCCGTTGTTCAGCTCAATGGAACGTGAAACGACTCCGTCGTTGAAGGTAACTCCTCCGAAGACGGTTCCGTCGTTTCCCCTGCCTGAATCATCCACCACAGTGTCGGCATCGAAAGAGTAATAGGCCGTCATATTCATGAGGTCGGTTATTTCCTCGGGGAGGAGCGCCCGGTCGTAAATCCTGATCTCGTCGATGACTCCCCGATTGTAAGACTGGCCGCCGGAGTAGCTATCGCGGCCGATCTCCAGTGGGAGATCGTGAAATACCGCTCGAGTGTTCGAATTCTGGTCCACCAGCTCGCCGTCCAGGAAGAGACGTTTCCCGGTCCTGTCCCACGTGAATGCAAGGTGGTACCAACGCTCAGGCTGAATCGTCGTCGATAGCCTGCTCCAGCCGCTGCCGTCAAAAACAATGGCGCACAGCTCGTTGACATGTTCACAACCACTGATGATGAGATCTGAGTCGTCGTATCCATTGAGACTCCGGGACGAAAGGTATTCACCTACCGTATTCTGATCCGTCAGGAACCAGAACGCGATCGAGCCCTCTGTCTGGCCCGCGAAGGATGGCGTCGACACGTAGTCTCCGTTGCCATCGAAACGGAGTGCGGAACCGACCGAGCCCGTTACCGTCTGGGGATCTCCAAATATGGTGCCGTCATGGCCGTTGCCGGTAAGGTCATGAGCGTTTCCCTCAAGCGGGAAAAATGCTTTAAGTCCTTCATTGATGCCGGCATCAACGACAGATGCACCGACGAGGGAAGTTGTAACCACTACGATGTAGAACCAATTCTTGAACTTTTTCACCTGTTCCTCCTCAATAAATGCCCGTTGCGCGGGGTGGATTTCAATCTTGCCATCTAAGAATCCAAATTTCTCGATCGACAGATCCTGCTCAACCGCGAGTGAAGTCAGTTTTCACGCAAGTTCGAATAAGCCTGCCACATGGAGGAGTCCCCAGTTTCCGCGGCAAACTTGTGAGGCTGATGTCGGCCAGCATGGCGGCGTTAGATCCATCAAGATCCGCCACCCAGGGTCGGGCAAGAGGCTGGTTTCCTCGGGCGAAAACCACGCGATAATCAGATTCCGCACCTCTCTCGGGGCTCATTCCACCGGCTTCCGCCAGATTAATCAGGTTCATGACCAGGAATACGAAAACCACAACTAGAATAGGGACTTTCAACCACGAGCCAGTTTTACTGCACCTTTTCATAATCTCCTCCATGAGTGACGTTCTCAGGATCCGAAGCGGTCCTGAATACGACCGATACGCAAGGCGCGTGCCAACCCTTGAGTATTGCGGAAGACCCTTGGGCGTCTACGAAGTAGACAGTTCGCCTATCTTGTTTACGACATCCGGCTCAGTTTCAGGCGTTAAGAGACATCTCGGCACCCGGTTCCTTTGCTTCCTCAGGGTGCAAAGCACCTTCATCCCCACTCTCGGGGTTCATCCAAAGCCATCCCCTTAAAGCGTGGATTCTATTGCCCGCGGGCTGTTCAAAGTTCCCGTTCGAGGGTGAGGTTTTTTCGGCAGGGCACCTATTCGAGGTGAAGACGTTCGATTTTCTTGTGCAGCCCGGCCCGCGATATGCCCAGTAATCTGGCGGCAGCTGTGCGGTTCCCATCGGTCTGATGAAGTGCATCCGTTATCAACCTGCGCTCCAATGACTCGACTTGTGAATGGAGGCTAAAGTCCGTTGAGCGACCCTTTTGTTGCAGTCTGTCTTCTTGGTCCCGAATCCAGGTCGGAAGCGCCTTCGCCTCGATTGCAGCTCCCGCCTGGGTTCGGTAGACCAACGCTCGCACAACATGTTGTAGTTGCCGAACATTGCCTGGCCATGATGCCGATTCGAGGAGCCTCAAGGCCTTGACCGTGACGCCCCTGACCGGTTTGTCGCCTTCAGCTATTGCATCGCGGAGAAACCGCTCGATGAGCGCGGCAATATCATCACGTCGTTCTCGGAGTGGTGGCACGCGCAACGTGAAACCGGCAATTCTATAGAAGAGGTCGGGTCTGAGGGAACTCTTTTCTGGTACTGAGTCGATCTCCATGTTCGTTGCCGAAATGAGTCGGATGTCAACCGGTACCGGTTTTGCAGAACCCAGTGGACAGACCTCTCGTTCTTCCAGG
>JANTFG010000363.1 GCA_024763555.1 Thermoanaerobaculales bacterium | reverse complement strand
GGAGATGTTCCCGCCCGGCGCGGAAATGATCCACCGAATACAGCTGGGAGGAACCCTCGAGGCCGGGATAGGTGGAGTCATTGAGGATGGCATCATACTTTTTCCGGCTTCTCCGCAGATAGTTCTTGGCATCGGCAAAGATCGGACGGTATTGATCCGTCTGCCACTCTCCAAAGAACGCGTGGGCCTCCTCAATGACCTGCGGGTTGATCTCAACCAGGTCGAAGGACGCCGGATCATAGAGGCTCACCTCGTGGGCGGTCTCCCCCGACCCGTAGCCGATCTGCAACACGTCCCTCGCTGAGCCATGCAGCAGCAGCGGTACATCAGCCTGCATCTTCTGGGTCGTCCGTAGATCCGGTGAAGAACCGGCGACATCGACACCATCAACCGAGATCATCCGGTACCCCGCTCCTACGGAAAATAACGAGGCCCGATCGGCATTGGATGCCAGAATCGGCAGGGGGGGAACCTCAAAGAGGGTGACAGTTCCCCGGAGCCCCTCTGAAACCGCCACCAGCCGGGCATGGGACTTCCGATCGGCGAAGAGCCGATGAAGATCGAGGCCTCCGCCAAGGAATGGAATTGCGCCCAGGAGGCCCAGCAGGAGGGCGGCCGAGGACGCACGTCTCCTCAGCGGGCTGTCCAGCAGCAGAAGGAGTACGAGAAGGCCCGTCAGAAGATTCAGCCCGGTGAGAACGAGCATGGAATGCGAAAGTCCGAAACGTGGAATGAGGACAAAGCCGCCGATCAGAGCACCAGCAATGTTCCCGAAAGTCATCGAGGCGTAGAGCCTCCCCAGGGAGGCATCAATCTTCCGAATACCCTCGATCCCACCGCTGATCGCCGGCATGGTGGCGCCCATCAGCACTCCGGGTACAAAGACAACCGAAGCCGCCAGGAGAAAACGCCCGCCAGAGCTGTCCAGCGGGGAGGCGCCTGAGAGCAGGCTGGACAGAAAGGGAAGAACGAGATTGAGATGGGAGAGAATCCACAACCCGCCCAGTCCGGCGACACCGAGGATAGTCTGCACCCAGACGAGAGCCTGAAGGTGGGAAGAACGGTGTCGGCACAGGCGGGGGAAGAGAGAGGAGCCCAGGCCCAGGGCCAGCAGAAGAACTCCCAGCACAAGACTCAGCGAGAGAATACTGCTCTCCAGTACGAAGACGAAGGCCCGGATCCACAACACTTCCCATGCCATCGCCGTCATTCCGGCCAGGGCCGCCGTCAGGTAGAGGAAAGGATGAATTCGGCGTCCACCCCCTTCGCTCTCCTCCCCTTCCGGTTGAAAGACATCCCGGGCTCCGCGATCAAGGAAGATTGCACCAACTGAGGCGACAAGGCTGAGACCGCAGCCGACAAGAAGGGTCCCGTGAAGACCCAGATGGAGCAGACCCCAGGTCCCGGCGCCAAGCACACCGACAACGGCGCCCAGACTGTTGATCCCATAAAGCAGCCCGAAGATCCTCCCGATCTGTTTCTCCCTCTGGATCAGCGCCCGTGCCAGCAGCGGGAGAGTGGCACCCATCATCGAGGTGGGAAACAGGAGCATCGCAAAGGACAGCAACCAGAGAAATCCGGGACGCAGCATTCCTCCGGCCGCCAGACGATCCGCCCCGTGGACCAGGGTAGGAGATAGGTAGACCCAGACGGCAATCAGGAATTCCAGCGCCGCGTAACAGCGAAATGGACGCGTACAGGGAAGGCGGCGCTCGGCCAGGGCGCCGATGCCGAGGCCGGCCATGAAGGCCGCAAGAACGCTCGATGTGCTGTGAATCCCATGGCCGAAGAGATCGAGATAGAGCCTCGTCCATGCCGTCTCGAAAACGAGCGAAGATGCCCCGGAAAGGGCAAAAAGACCAACCGTAACTGGAATCAGGTATCGGCGCTGCACCGACTCATCATAGCGGATCCTCCGGGCGGGTCGTGAGAGCACCTCATGTATTGGAAATCTGTCGATGATGACTCCCTCACCCGGACTCCGATCCGAAGATCAAAAGGCATGAAGGCAAGTCAACCAGCCATGTCCGTTGCCCTCAGCGATGGGATAATCCCGTGCTTGTGGCACTTCTTCCAGAAAAGTTCGATGGCCTCGAGCTGCTGGGCTCCGGGCTCGTAGTCCAGGAGTTCGAGGAGGTACTCCCTCGCCTCCCGAATCGGCCAGCCATGCTCGGCCGCCCAGCGCGGAAGCAGCTCATCGACTTTGCGGAGATTTTCTTCGAGCTGGGCCTCAAGCAGGGTCGGCAGTTTTCCGAGCTGCCTCCCCGAGCGGGCCATCCAGATGGCGAAGACGAAGGGCAGGCCGGTCATCTTCCTCCAGGCCTCACCCAGATCAAGCTGCTCCGGAAATTCTCCCGGCGAAGGCTCCGCGGTGATGACCTTATCTCCGATCAGCAGCGCCGCGTCGACCTCTGAGGGAATGCCCCCTCCGGAATCGCGGGCAAGAGGCCTCAATTCGGGTCGGATCCCGAAGCTCTCCGCAAGGATCACCCGGAGCAGAGCGATTGAGGTGTGAGAGTCTCCGTCGACGTGGATCGATTCCAGATCTCCGATCTCACGCCGCGAAAAAACCCGAACCGTCAGGGTCCGGTCTCTCGAACCGATGGCGCCGGCGGGGACGATGATCAACTCCTTGAGGCTCCGCTGATAGTCGATCACCGGGCACAGCGCCAGATCGGCCCGTCCGTCGAGCAGGGTCTCCAGCAGGGAAGAGGGCACACCCTTGATCAGCCTGAGATCCTGACGGCTCTCCAGGCCCGCAATCAGGGGCAGGGCATTGAGATAGGAGACGGCCGCGACAGTCGGTATCATGCGGTCTCAGCCGCGATGCCAGACGGGGCCGTGCGGGGTGTCTTCGATAATAATCCCCTTCGCCGCCAGCTCATCCCGGATCGCGTCGGAGCGGGCGAAATCCTTTGCCGCCCGAGCCGCCGTACGTTCCTCAACCAGGGCCTGGATCTCCGCATCCTCATCACCCGCCTCGACGCCGAGGCCCGGGAAGACCCCCAGCACCGAATCCGCCTCTTCCAGAGCCGAATCCAGAGCGAGTCGCGACTCTGCAGAAATTCCATCACCATCCAGGGCGGTGTTGATCTTCCGCAGGAAGGAATGGAGACTGCCCAGCGCGCGGGCGGTGTTGAGGTCGTCTCCCAGACCCTCGCGGAACTCCCGCCGGAAGGCCTCGATTACCGCTTCCGGGAGATCCCCCTTGCCGGAGGCCGAGGGGGCGTGTTCGAGCCGCCGCAAAGTATTGGCGATCCGCTCCACCGCCTGTCCCGCGGCATGGAGCCCGTCGAAGGTGAAGTTGAGCTTCTGGCGGTAGGGCACGGAGATCAGGAGGTAGCGCAGGACCACGGGGTCAAAGCCCTTGTCCAGCAGATCCCTCAGGGTGAAGAAGTTCCCCTTGGACTTGGCCATCTTCTCACCCTCGACGATGAGATGCTCGGCATGGAGCCAGTATCGTACAAAGGGCTTTCCGGTCGCGCCCTCGGACTGGGCGATCTCGTTCTCGTGATGGGGAAAGATATTGTCCACTGCGCCGGTGTGAATGTCGAAACTCTC
>JANTFG010000362.1 GCA_024763555.1 Thermoanaerobaculales bacterium | reverse complement strand
GACCTTCCGGGAGAGGATGGATGGTTTTCCGGTCGAAATCCGCATGCTCAGCCGTTTCACGCGTCCGCCTGACGCGAAACAGACCCTCCGGGAGCTTGCCGAGGGGCGGGTGGATATCGTCATCGGAACCCATCGCCTCCTTTCGCCTTCGGTGGCTTTTCGTGACCTCGGCCTGGTGATTATCGATGAAGAGCAGCGTTTCGGGGTTGCGCAGAAGGAACGCCTCAAGGCCCTCCGGACCGAGGTCGATGTGCTGTCGATGTCGGCGACGCCTATTCCCCGGACCCTCAATATGGCCTTTTCAGGGCTTCGTGATATTTCCCTGATCGAGAGCCCTCCCCGGGACCGTCAGGCCGTGGAAACCACGGTCCTCGAGTTTTCAGAGGATGTGGTGCGTGAGGCGGTCTTGCACGAGATCGAGCGGGGTGGGCAGGTTTTCTTTGTCCATAACCGTGTTCGCTCCATCGGGGCATTCGCCGAGTGGCTGCGCACGACAGTTCCGGAAGCCCGGGTTGTCGTCGGGCACGGACAGATGTCGGAACGCGCCCTGGAAAAGGCGATGAATACCTTTTTAGCCGGCGAGGCCGATGTTCTCCTGGCGACCTCGATCATCGAGAACGGGATTGATATTCCCAGTGCCAATACCCTTCTCGTCAACCGGGCCGATCGTTTCGGGCTGGCCCAGCTCTACCAGCTTCGAGGTCGGGTCGGACGCTCGGACCGCCTGGCCTACGCCTATTTCCTGGTCCCGCCCTCACAACCGCTGTCGACGACGGCCCGGGCCCGTCTGCATGCCCTTCAGGAGTTCTGTGAGCTGGGTTCCGGCTTCAGGATTGCCGCGAGGGATCTCGAAATCCGGGGCGCCGGGAATATGCTCGGTGCGGAGCAGCATGGCTTCATGGAGGCGGTCGGCTTTGAGACCTACTGCCAGCTCCTGGAAGAGGCCGTGGCCGAACTCGAGGGTCAGAGTATTCCCTCGCGGAGGCCGGTGGAGCTGCACCTCGGCATGGATCTCCAGTTGCCCGAAGACTATATTCCCGAAGCGGCGTTACGACTGAGTTTCTACAAACGGCTGACGGCCTGTGAGAACGAAGCATCTCTCAGTGATCTGCTGGAGGAGATCGTGGATCGCTACGGGCCCTCGCCTCCGCAGCTGGAAAACCTGGCGATGGCTCAGCGGATCAGGACTGCGGCTGTCCGGGCCGGGATGAGCCGGATTGAAAGGCGCGGAGGAAAGTGGCGACTGTTCCTCGATCCTTCAGGAAGACCGCCGGAGAACCTGGCGGAGGTCCTCGGGGGCCTGGAGAAGGTGCGGGTGATGCCGACCGGTGAAATCAGTATTTCCGACGCCGCTTTCGGCCTGCGGGAGCTGCTCGAGACCCTCGGCCGGCTGCTGTGCTGAGGGAATTTCGAATCCGGGGATGCTGTTAAGATATATGAGCCCCTGCCAGGGGGCGCCGCACTCTGCATGGAGGCTGAGATGTACTTTGATCCACTCTATTTTCTCTTTATCATTCCGCCTTTTCTCCTGTCGCTGCTGGCGAGTTTCCTGACGAAGAAGAACTTCAATAAATATTCGAAAATCCGGGTTTCGACGAATTTGACCGGCGCCCAGGCTGCAGCAGAGATGTTGCGTCGAGCGGGCTTGACGGATGTCGAGATCAGGCCCTCTCGTGGATTCCTTTCGGATCACTACAACCCGGTCAACAAGACCCTGAATCTATCTCCTGCGGTCTACCAGACGCCTTCGATCGCAGCCGTGGGAGTGGCCTGTCACGAGGCGGGGCACGCCATTCAGCACGCGACCGGTTATAAGGCGCTCGGCCTGCGATCCGCTCTGGTGCCCACGGCCAATATCGGTTCGAAGTTCGGCTATTTCATCATGCTGGGAGGTCTCTTCCTGGCCTCCTCGAAGATGGTGCTGGTCGGCGCCGTCCTTTTCGCCGCGGTTGTACTCTTCCAGCTGGTGACGCTTCCGGTCGAATTTGATGCTTCGGCCCGGGCCAAACGACTGGTCGTGGAATATGGTCTGGTGGGTCATGGCGAGGCGGTCGGGGTGGCAAAGGTCCTCAACGCGGCGGCGCTGACCTATGTCGCGGCAGCAGCATCCTCGATTATGACCCTTTTGTATTTCCTCCTGCGTGCAGGGCTGCTTGGAGGGAGGGACTGAGTTTTTTCCTCTGACTGAGCATACCCGGCAGTTCTTGCGGGTAAATTTCCGCCGGATCTCAGCCAACGAACCCGAAGCTGTCTCAGAATTCCTGTAACCAGCTGTCTGCGCAGAGCATATCTCTGCTCAGTACGGATGGTCGGGAGGACAGCATGTCTCTACATTTTAAAGTCAGTCATGAGATCGGAACCGTGCCCCTGGGGAGGGCCTGGGAGGCGAGAGAAATCGACTCCGGCGAAGATCTGCTCCTCAAACGGATTCCGCTTGAAGCGATCGGATGGGGGAAGAATGGCTGGGCGTCGATGCTCGATGAGCTTCGCCGTCTTCCCTCCCTGCATCATCCGGCGGTTGCCCCTCTGCTTGAGGCCAGAGAGGATGGGGAGGACTTCCTCAGTATCGGGATCAATCCTGAGGGTCGCAGTGTCAAGGAGCTGGCGCGGGAAGGGGGTGGACTGACGAGATCCCAGCTGAAGCGGTGGATTCTTCCGGTTCTCGAAGCCCTGGCCGTCGCCCATGATCGGGGAATCATTCACCGGCATGTGCATGAGAGTCTGATCACTGTTGATCAAGATGGTCGACCGTCGATTCAGGGCTTTGGTCTCAGTCTTGCCGGAAATATCGAGACGGAGGACATCCCCCCCGAACTTCTCAGTGGAGCTTCGGCGACGCCCGCTTCGGATCAGTTCCTGAGTGGGGCGATGATCTCCAGGCTGCTGCGGCCCGAACTCAGGCAACCGGCCCTCGTCGCCGTGATTGGAAAATCGATGAACCGGATCCCGGAGAAGCGCTTCGGCGAGATGCTGGAGATGATGGATGCCTTGAAAGCAACTCTGGACCAGCTCAAGACTGAAGAGAGGCCGGGACCCGCGACATCTTCAGAGACGCCCCCTGCAGGAAAAGCGCAGGAGTTCGTCCGGAAGGAGGCTGTTGAGCCGTCGAAACTCCCGTCGGCACCGCTGTTGAGTTCGAGTCCTGCCCCGGATGCGGAAGCTGCTGCCCCTCCAACTCCTTTTCAGGACCTGCATAAGACCCCCGCCGGGAAAAAGACTTCGCTGTGGATCCTTGGGGCGGCCCTGATCGTCATCGGCCTCGGCCTGGGCATATTTTTCCTGAGCGGGCCCTCTTTCGAACCGGAATCCGGGGATATGGCGGCGCAACGAGAGATTTCCCCCCTCGAGGCTGCCCGTGAACAGATCAGGGCTGGAGAAGTTGACCGGGCTGAAGCGGAGTTGCGGAAACTCTCTCAGAAAGCAGGTGGGCCGGAGCAACTTGCGGCCATGGAAGAACTTGGCACCCTTCTGTTGAAGCAGGGACGTGCCGGGGAGGCCTCCGCTTTTTTTTCGTTCGAAGCTTGGAAGAACTTCCTCGGAGAGTCTGTACTACAAGCTCGCTCTGGCCG
>JANTFG010000361.1 GCA_024763555.1 Thermoanaerobaculales bacterium | reverse complement strand
ATCAGAGCTGCGGGTTTGAAACCCGAGATCCAGGTTCACAGGGCGCACATCCGGGCAAGTTCCTCCGCCATGCGGTCTGCAAGCCCGAGGTATTCCTGAATTCCACAGGCATCGAGCTCATCTTCATGGATGCCGGCCGTGACAACAACGGTACGACCGCTTGCCCGGGCGAGAGCGCCGGCAATGGCCCGAGCCGGGGCCTCCTCCTTGTGGGGCGGGATGGTCAGAGCCTCAACCGACAGTAAGCCGCCCTCATCCGATCGCGCAAGGACCACCGTTCCAATATGCGGGTGGGTTCCCCCGGTGATTCTGACGAGCAGGTCCCTTCCCGCATGAAGAATGAGAGCCTCAACAGCCCTGCCTGATCTCCTGTTTTCGACCCGATGGGTCAGCGGTATTTTCGAGTCACCCGACTTCAACGCGGAAGATATTCCCGAAGGTACTCAAACTCCGGGGTCAGCTCTCCCCGGTGCACGATGACCGCCCTCTTGATCGGCGCGGGAAGCTCGAGATCCTCGAAGCTTGAGGTGAAGTCCGCCGCCGCAATGGCAGGAACAAAAGACTCCAGGGCGGAGGCGAATTCTTGCGAGGACTCCCGGGGAAGTTCCGTCGGCAGAATATCGACGGCAAGGATTGCAGGTCCGTGAGCATCGACGCCGGAGACGATCTCGTTGCTTTCAGGGATCCAGGTAAACACGGGATCTCCAGGGTCGGTGCACTTGAGGGTACACTCGACGTTCCCTCCGATGTCACAGCCGAGATCTCCGATGACCTGGAGCCTGGGCTCGGTCGACTGGGAGTAGAGTTTCCTCAGCCACTCGCTGCGGACGAGCCGAGGATAGCGTTCATCCCAGTAGTTGGCATTGATCAACAAACTGAGCTTCTCGAGTTTCTCTTCGGCGATGGACTCGTAGTTCTCCGGATGGGCGTAGTAATCCTGGAGGTCGAATTCGCCCTTTCTCTTCGCGACAAGATCCTGCTCCTTGAAGGTGCAGCCGTAGACGAGACGGGAATTCTCCGGCTGAGCACTTTCAAGCTCGGACGGAGCAATCTCCTGATGGGGCAGCTCCGCCAGGATCTCCCGGGCGCCCCCGGCGACATTCCCGTAGCCCGCAATACCGATGATGAGGGGAGTGATTTCCGAAGGAAGTCCCTGCTCGGAGATCTCGGCGCCCACTTTGCGGACTGCCTGCTTCGCATCGTCAAGGCTTTCGTAACGATGTGCCGGCTCCAGATGGAGGAAGGGAGTCCGGATGCCCCGCGACTGGTAACGCTGTCCCAGGGTCCACAGGGCGTCGATCATTCCGGCGAGACCGGCGAAATGACCGAAGAAGATCAGGCGGCGTCCCTCGTCGTCCCTGACCTTCTCATAATCGATCAGGGTGCATCCCAGCTCGAGAATCTTCTTCAGCATCGGCATGTTGTAGGACTGCCCTTTGATCACATGCGAAAAGAACATATAGGCGGTCTCAGCCTGAAGCAAATCCGGAGGTACTTCTTTGACGCCGAAAATAATCCCGGCCTCGCTGAGCTCCATTTTCATCTCGGCGCCGGCGCGAACGAATTCTTTGTCGGGGAAGACACGCCGCGCAGACGGCTGCACCTGGATTTGCAGGCCGTGCTGATTCACGAGCCTGCGGACGAGTTCCGGGGTCATGGGAACCCGCCGTTCCCAGGTATTCTTGGTTTCGCTTCGAATTCCTATGATCTGGGTCAAGGGCCGCCTCCAACGTCAAGGGCCTAGGTTAAACGCAGACGAGCCGGTCTTCAAGACGGATTTCGGAGAATTCTGGGATACTGGCTGCATGGCGAATTCTGATCGACCCCGTTTTTTCAAGAAACCAGTTTGGTCAGGGAGCGGAAAAAACTTCTGGCTCCTGCTGGCGCTTATTCTTTCTCCCATTCGCCTTGAGGCGGTTTCACCGCGTCTGGAAATCAGGGCTCCGGACTCTCTGTCCGCCGTGGCGCGCCAGGTCCGGGAATTGGGAGACGAGGATTTCAGCTCCTCGCTGGAAATGACCGGTCTCATCGGCTTTCGCAGACCGATTCGGATCGTACTCCTCGAAGAAAAGGATCCGGTGGCCCTGGAAACTCCGAAGTGGGTCTCGGGTTATGCACGCGGAGACCGGGCTCTCATCGCCCTTTTTCCGGCGCGCGTCCCCTCCTATCCGGATCGAAACCTCGGAGCGCTGCTTCACCACGAGGTGACCCATATCCTGGTCTGGGAGGCCGCAGGAGGCCGTGTTGTCCCGCGGTGGTTCAATGAGGGGCTGGCGACAGTCGCCGCGCGAGAATGGGGACTTGAGGATCGAGCGCGCTACGCAGCAGCCGTCATCGGCCACGGTCCGAGAACGCTCAGGGAGCTTGATCGGGCCTTCTCCGCCGGGGGCGCCGAGATCCCGCGGGCCTATGCCTTCTCGGCCGCGCTCATTCGGGAACTTCGGCGGGAATTCGGAGCAAACATCACGGCCGACATCCTTGGAGAGATCCGCCGGGGCCTGGACTTTGATACCGCATTTCAAGAGTCCTGTGGAAAAAGGCCGGAAGAATGGGCCGCCGATTTTTTCCGCTCGCAGCGTTTCTGGACCGTCTGGCTCCCCTTCTTCAGTTCAACGAACACCCTGTGGCTGATGATGAGCCTCCTGGCCCTGGCTGCCATCATCCGGCACCGTCTTGGACGGAAAAAGCGCCTCGAGGCTCTTGAGTACGCGGATGAGGAGGAGGAGAAAGAAACCGGGATCCCATAGAGAGGCCCAGGAAAGGGTGGCGTCGCCCGGACTCAGAGAAGGGGGACATTATCGCCAACGACCGACAGGGCCGCAAAGGCAGTCGAATTCTCGCGCGGCAAGCAGGGACAACCGTCACATCGGGGCTCAGCGAAGGCCTCCCCATCCGATTCGCATCCGAATCCGGCGGTGGAGAGCTTCACTCTCAGAGAGAATAAATCGGGGCCGACATCAGTAGCCCGGGATGATCAGTACCCCAAAATTCCCTTCAGGCAAACTCTTTGAAAACACGGGCCAGCGCCTGGCAAACCGGGCAGCGATCAGGCACGTCCCCGGTCGTCGTCCATCCGCAGACCGGGCAGACCCAGACCTTCGCCTCGGAGATATCCTCCCCCGCATCAACGGCCTTCTTGGCTGCGGCGTAGAGTTCCGAGTGGATGACCTCCGCATCGACCGCATATTTCATGGACCGGACGGCAGCCTTTTCCTCCTGAAGTTCCGCGACCGACAGGTAGGCGGGATACATCTCCTCGATCTCGAAATCCTCACCCGCCTTTGCGGCTTCGAGGTTCTCCGCCGTCGAGCCGATCCCCCCAAGGGCCTTGAGATGGTTGGTCGCATGAACCATCTCGGCGTAGGCGATCGCCCGAAAGAGATTGGCCACATTCGGCCTGCCGTCCTTCTCCGCCTTTTCCGCAAAGGCCATATACTTCATGTGAGCCTGGCTCTCGCCGGCAAAAGCCGCCTTCAGAAACTCCTCAGTCATTGCACGCATCTTCTCCCCCTTTCGAGATCAGTGAACAGTATAGCGCGTATCCGGAGAAATCCTGGCTCAACGCAGCATCCG
>JANTFG010000360.1 GCA_024763555.1 Thermoanaerobaculales bacterium | reverse complement strand
ATCGAAAAACTCCAGGAAGCCGGGATTTACGATCAGTCTCTCGTTGTGATCACTGCCGACCATGGAGAAAATTTCCTGGAGCACGGTCGTTTTCTGCACTCCCAGGGGCTCTACGATTCGATGACTCAGGTTCCCCTGCTGATCAAGTTGCCCGGAGGGTCTTTCGGCGGCAGCAGGATTGCATTCCCCGCTGCGATTGTCGATCTCAGCCCGACGATCCTGGATATCGCACACCTTCCGCCGCTTCCGGTATTTCAGGGAAAGAGCCTAGTACCGACCTTTAAAGAAAAACGGCCGGTCCGGCAGGAAATCTACATCTGGGAGGCCCTTCGGAGGCCGGAATGGAAATACGTCAAACCCCGGGGAGAACTCTTTGACCTTCGAAAAGACCCTGGGGAGCAGCACAACCTGATCGCCGCCCACCCGAAAATCGTCGAGCGGCTGGACGCTCTTCTTCTCCGCCGAGAAAAGGAGGCTATCGACTTCCGCCGGAAACTCCAGCCCGATCTTCCCGGAGATGGCGCCGTACTGAGTCCCGAGGAACGTCGGCAACTCCAGTCCCTGGGTTACCTGTCAAATACTGAAGACGCAAAGGACCCCTAAGATCCGATGTTTGATGAACTCGGAGTCGTCGTCGTCATGCCGGCCTATAACGCGGCACGGACCCTGAAAAAGACGCACGAGGCGGTCTGTTCTGAAAATATCGTCGATCACATTATCGTGGTTGATGATGCCAGCGATGACGAGACAGTTGAAATCGCACGCACCCTTCCCGAAACAACCCTCGTCGTCCACGAGAAGAACCTCGGCTACGGAGGCAATCAGAAGAGCTGTTACCGCGCGGCGCTTGACCAGGATGCGGATATCGTCATCATGGTTCATCCGGACTACCAGTACACGCCCCTGTTGATCCCGGCCATGACGGCGCTGATCGGCAGGGGGCTCTACCACTGTGTACTGGGATCGCGGATCCTCGGAGGCGGCGCCCTTGCGGGAGGAATGCCCCGCTGGAAATATGCGGGCAACCGGGTCCTGACTCTACTGGAAAACATCCTTCTCGGCGCCAAGCTGTCTGAGTTTCACACGGGCTACCGCGCCTTCAGCAGAAAGTTGCTGGAGGAGCTGGATCTGGAACACAATTCTGATGACTTCGTCTTTGACAACCAGATGCTGGCTCAGATTCTCTGGGCCGGGTATTTCATCGGAGAGATCAGCTGCCCCACCAGGTATTTCCCCGAGGCCTCCTCGATCAATTTCTCACGGAGCATGAAATACGGATTCGGGTGTCTCCTGACGGGTCTGGAATACCGGGCGAGCCGAATGAGGCTGTGGCACAGCCCCCGTTTTCCACGATGAGAGAAATAGAGTCAAGCACCGCCAAAACCTCCCGCAATCTGAAGGGAGGAGTGAGCCCGCGACTCAGGGAGCTGTGGCCTCTCCTACCGGCACTGGCATTCGGTATTGGGCTCAGGATCTTTCAGCTGGGCGCACAGGTTCCCGTCGGAGACGAGTGGCACAATCTTGACGCCATCTGGCGAATTCCCCTGCCGGAAGCCCTCGCCGGCTTCGACCCCCGCTTCTCACTTCCCATGGTCCTTTACGGGAAATTCCTTCTGCATACCATCGGTCTGTCGGGGTGGGGGCTCTATCTTCCGGGTGTCGTCGCGGGCAGTCTGCTCATTCTTTTCTTTCCCCTGCTGGTTTCCCGCGTTCTCGGGCGAAGCGCAGCCGTGATCCTGGGATGGCTGCTGGCCCTCTCACCGATGCTTGTCCTCTATTCCCGCTTTTACCGCCCCTATATCTTCACCTGCCTCCTGGGACTTTCCAGCCTCTACTTTGGCTGGAGATGGTGGGAAGAAAAACGCCTCCGATTCGGCCTTCTCTACGCGCTTTCCGCCCTCCTGTCCATGGCCCTCCATATCATCACCGGACCCTTCGTCCTGAGCCCTATCCTCATCCTGCTGATCTGCCGCCGTCAGATCACAGATCTGCCGCCGCCACTGCCCTTTCGACAGCTCTTGAAAATCTCCGCTCTCCTGCTGCCGCTGATCATCCTCATCGTTATTCCCATCATCCGGGCGCCTGATGTTCTCGGGAAGAAACTCTCCCGCCAGAGCATCAATATGTCCACCCTGCGCTATTCGACCGAGCTTTTTAGCGGCATCCCTTTCTTTCTCCCGGCCCTACTCCTCATCGTGCTTGCGGGCTGGGGTCTCTTCCGCCTATTCCGGCGTCATCGGGGGCCGCTTTCCTTTGCCGCCGCGGCCTGCCTGCTGGAGTGTCTGGCCATCCTCCTGGTCGCACCTACAAGTGTCGCATCGGCCCTCGTCTTTTCCCGCTATATGATCCAGGCTCTGCCTGTCTTTCTGCTCTGCCTCGCTGCGGGAATCGCACCTCCCGGGAATATCAATAGAGGATTGAGAGGCCTTACCCTTTCGGCATCAGGCCTTCTACTACCTGGACTTCTACTCTTCGGCCCCCTCCCACGAGCTTTCTTTCACCCCAACAGTTTCTGCAGCCAGACCCTCTTCGTCGAGATGCTCCAAGGCAATAGAGCCAGCAGGATCCGCCAGTGCACCGCGAACTTCCGGAATGATCCGGAAGCTCTTTCTCCCTTCTACAAGGCACTGAGCACACTCCCGCCTTCGAGCTGCCGCATCGCGGAGACACCCTTCTTTTTCCGACTGACCCTGAACAAGGAGCCCTGGCTCCAGGAAGTCCACCACCAGGATGTCGTCATCGGTCTCAGCAGTTGCTTCAGCTCATCACCACCGGCAAAAGGCGGCTTCCCCTGCGGCCTGGCGGGCCTGGACTTCCGCAGCATGGTCTTTCTCGGCGGACATCGGGAAAAACCGGATGTCGATTTCATTGTCGTCCACCTCGATCTTGTCAATGAGTTCGCAGCAAAAGAGGTGCGACGATCGGGCCTTCTCCGAAAACTCCGACAACAGCTGCCTCCGGTTCCCCGCATGCTGGAGGAACTGGAAGAGTCCTGCGGGAAGCCCTGCTATCGAGATTCCCGAATCGTCGTCTTCCCGGCTTCCGTACGGGGTCGTCAGTTGGCGGGATCTTTGAGTTTTTCGCCTTCCTCGATATAGCCCAGGGCCTCCAGCTCACGGCGCAGATCCCCGTGGATACTGACTTCCTTCGCAGTCGCCCGATGACGCCCGATCTGCTCGCGGGCCAGAAGGCCCTCCAGCAGGTGGACTGACTCAGGATCTTTCGCCGACAGATCTTCCGTCTCCTTCAGGTCGACTTTGCGATCAAAGAGCCTGATCGCCCCGTGCGTATCCTTGAACAGGCCGGATTTCGCCACGACCAGCTTCCATCTTTCGGTGGTCAGGGAGATCCCGGCGAGCCCGGCCTTGTTCACCGAGGAGAAGACGCTGCGATCCTCTGGAAGCAACTCGCGACTGAGATCAGCCCCCCTCAACTCCGATGTTCCGGGGAGACCGGCAACCGACAGTATTGTCGGCAGCAGATCAATGTGCTGAGCCATCCTGGCGCTCCGCAGGCCGGTGGACATGCCCGGGAGTTTGATCATCATGGGAACCTCGAGCAGGGCCGGGTGGAGGGATCCACCGTGG
>JANTFG010000359.1 GCA_024763555.1 Thermoanaerobaculales bacterium | reverse complement strand
ACGAAGAAACCGGCACAGGCCACCGCGCTGGTGAAAACATGTGACCACTGGTAGAAAACATGAGGATTGGTGATCAGGGCGAAGAAACTCTCCATTTCGGCCCGACCGTTGCGAAGCACGTAGCCCACCGGCTGCTGCATGAAGGAGTTGGCAATGAGGATCCAGATAGCCGAGAGGTTGGAGCCGATGGCGACCAGCCAGGCCATCAGAGCATGCGTCTTCGGCGAGAGTTTGTCCCACCCGAAAATCCATACGCCGAGAAAGGTACTTTCGATATAAAAGGCAAGCAGGGCCTCAATCGCCAGCGGCGCACCGAAGATATCTCCCATGAAACGGGAATACTCCGACCAGTTCATCCCGAACTGGAATTCCTGCACAATGCCGGTAGCCACCCCCATGGCAAAGTTGATGAGAAATAGTTTTCCCCAGAATTTCACGGCCTTCTTCCATGCTTCATCTCCGGTCCTGACGTAGATGGTCTCCATGATGGCGATCAGCACGGAGAGTCCCAGCGTCAGAGGAACGAAGAAGAAGTGGTAGACAGTGACGATCGCAAACTGGAGGCGCGCGAGCATGACTGCATCCATAGTTATTCTCCCCCTTTCAATAGAAGATCAGGTCAATCACGAAAAAATTCTAGCACAAGAATGCGGGATGTTCTTGAGGAAAATCAATAATGATAGTCGATCTCAGAAAGAACAAGATCAGGAGAGTTCGGCTTCGAGAGCTCCGGGACGCGCCACAAGAAGCCGGGCCTGAGCAATCGTGTTGAGGAGGTCGGATCCGGGAGGAGTCCGGCTCAAAACCCGAATATAATTCGGTGTCAAGCCGCTCCAGATCCGGCCGTTCTCCACCTCTTCGAAGCTCTCCCAGAGGACCGGCATGACGCGGCCGAGGAAGCGGCGGTTGAACTTCTCTTTCAGAGTATGAGCTTCGGCCTGCAGCTTCCCGACCCGTTTGGAAATCAGCGGGCGAGGCACGACCCCGGGAAATTGGGCGGCGGCCGTTCCGGGGCGGGGAGAAAAGGGAAAGACGTGGACCCCGGCGAAATCCAGCTTTCGGAGGATCTCCATGCTCGCATTGAAATCCTCTTCAGTCTCCCCGGGGAATCCGGCGATGAGATCGGTGGTCAGGGCAAGATCGGGAATCCTAACGTGGGCGGCCTCGACGAGTTCGCTGAAGCTCTTCACGCTCGTCCTGCGGGCCATCCTCTTCAATATCGCATCGGAGCCGCTCTGGAGCGGGAGGTGGAGGTGGGGCATCAGCCGGGGATCGTCGAAGAGATCAAAGAAGGCCGGCTCGAGATCCCAGGGCTCCAGGGAGGAGAGGCGAATCCTCTCGATCGAAGTCCCCTCGAGGATCGCCCTCACGAGTTCCTTCAGCTGCCGTCCGGGCCCGAAATCATGTCCCCAGGAACCCAGATGTACGCCGGTGAGAACTATTTCCCGGAAACCCAGAGACTCCAGTTCCTGGACCTCGGAGAGGACCTCCCTGATCTTCCGGCTCCGACCGCCGCCCCGCGCCAGCGTCACGACACAGTAGGTGCAGTGGTTATCGCAGCCATCCTGGACCTTGAGAAAGGCGCGGGTATGGGCGGAGCATTCCCCGACTGGAAAGGGATCTGAGTGGATCATCGTCTCCGTCCTCCCCAGGATCCCTTCGTCTTCAAGAATATCTGCGAGTTCGTCTTTCCGGGAATTCGGCACAACAAGGTCCGCACCGAGATCGCTGCAGATCGGCCCGGAGAGTTCTGCGTAACAGCCGGTCACCACGAGTGCGGCAGCGGGATGGGAACGCCTCAGTCTTCGGATCGCCTGCCGGGATTTTTTCGAAGCCGTCCCGGTGACCGTGCAGGTGTTGAGGATACAGAGATCGGCGTCCTCTCCCGCGACAGCAATCCGGTGACCCTTTCGGGCCAGAGACCGGGCCAGGGAGTCCATCTCCCCAAGGTTAAGGCGACAACCAAGCGTCTCGATGCGAATTTTCATAAGGGTGCCGGTTTCACTGCCCGCCCGGCGCCTTCGGCCCCCGGGCCGGACGCGAGTTCGGTGGGCTCAGCCCTGCAGGAGGCCGATGATCTTCTTGCGAATCCGCTCCTTCTCCTCCTTGAGATATTTCTCGAAGGGTCGGACCTGACCATCCTTGACGATGAACATGATGGGATTCCGATGAACATCTCCGTAATCATTGAACTGGATGGGCCCTGTGACTCCGGGGAATTCCTCGAGACCGTACTGGAGGGTCTTTCGGATATCCAGGGTGCTCATCGACTTGGTTTTTCGCATGGTCTCCAGGGCCACCCGCATCGCGTCAAAGGCGTGAGCGGCGTAGATATCCGGCTCGTGACCATAGGCCTTACGATATTCCTTGAGGAAATTCTGGACCAGCGGCCGGGGGTCCTCGGTGTCATAGGCCGGCTGCGGGAAGAATATTCCATCGACGAGCTTCCTGTTTTCTTCGACGACCGGTGCGCTGTAGAAGGCCGAGGTGACACAGATCGTACCCTTGTAGTGAATGGCCCGGAGGTGCTCGAGAACCCTGATCGTCGTCTCCCCGTAGGCGATGATATAGGCGGCCTCCGGATTGTGTCCCGCGATCAGATCGGTACTCTCCCGCGCCCAGTTCGGATCCGAGAGGACCACCCTGCCGACAACCTTTCCTTCGAGGGCCTGCTCGAAGACGTGTCGGAAGGGGGGTTCGATGCCGCGAGCCTGCTCGGAGTCTTCCGAGTAGATAATGACACTGTCGAGGTCCCGATCTTCCCTGAGAAACCGGGCGGCGCGGCGACCCTCAAGATCATCCGAAGGGAAGACCCGGAAGAAGAGTCTGCTGTCTTTCGTCAGGCTTGGAAGGGAAGCCGATGGCGAGAGACAGGGCACGTCGGTTTTCTTGATCACGGGAAGAAGGGCCTTGGCCTCCCCCGAGGTGACGCCGGCAACGATCAGATGAGCGCCCTCGCCGACCAGGCGTTCATACTCCGCCACGGCCTTTGCGGGAGTGGTGCTGGTATCAGCCCAGAGGACCTTCAAGCCTTTTGGCAGCGGATTCTCCTGATCGGCCTCGGCCTCTTTGAGGGCCAGCTCGATTCCATGGTGCATCGAGACTCCATACGCAGCCGCATCCCCGCTTTCAGCCAGAAGGATGCCAATGACCGGTTTTGATCCACAGGCCGACAGCCCGAGAATCGCCAGGAGAAGAACTCCAGCCTTCATCATGCTCGACACAGCTCGCATCACAACCTCCCCCGGGGCGCCCTCGCGGGACACCACAGCCATCTCTATCATAACCCGAACCCGGGGCATTCACACGGAGACCCTCCCTGAATGCCCGTTTTCCCGCCTGGAACCGGCCGAATCCTGCTTGAGGCCTGCCCGCTCTTCCGGAGTCAGCCCCCGGGGAGCGTCGCTCAACAGCAATCCGCGGGCCGGTGTGCCCGGCCGGATTCCGACCCGACTCAGGCCTGGGACTGATAGTACTCCATCAGGATCTCTGCAACTTCCGGACGGGCGAATTCTTCGGGCAGTGGCTGGCCGGCCGAGAGCATCTCGCGGACCTTTGTTCCGGAAAGGAAGACGAAATCCTCTTTCCGATGACCTTCCGGCGCCTCCCGCATCATGATGACCTTTCCAAGGGCC
>JANTFG010000358.1 GCA_024763555.1 Thermoanaerobaculales bacterium | reverse complement strand
GCGCAAGACGGGAAGTAATTCTTGCGCGGACCCTAAAACGCTGAGAGACGGGCCGCACTGATAAAGGCCTCAACCCGCAGGGGGTCTTTTTGACCGAAGATCGACTCAACGCCTGATGACACGTCAACCATAATGGGACGGGTTTTTGCGATGGCCTCCGCGACATTCTCGGGCCGAAGTCCACCGGCCAGGGCGAAAGAACAGTTCCTGAGGACTTTTCCGATCTCTGTCCAGTCCGCGGCAACACCGTCTCCGGCGCCCGGATCGACAAGAGGAAGGACGCCCCGGGCATTCAGAAAATCAAGGCGCTCCGGCTCGGGAAGCTCACCTCCGGCGCCGAGCCTCCTGATCACCGGACGATCGAGCTGATCGAGAATCTCATCGGATTCCTCACCGTGGAGCTGGATGCGGTCCAGCTTCAGTTTCGCCACCGTGTCGAGAATGAAATCCACCGGGGCATCCCGGAAAACCCCCACCTTCTCCACTCCCGGAAGGTGGCGAATCCAGGTGGCACGTTCCGGAGACAGCCAGCGCCTGCTGCCGGGAACGAAAATAAATCCCAGGAGATCCGCCCCCGCTTCGCGGGCAAGCTCCGCGTCTTCCCTGCGCATCAATCCACAGATCTTCACCAGCATCTCACCCAGACTGCCCCGAAAATTCCGCCAGGTCAAGGTATCCTTTCCCGGAAATGAGAGTCGCCCTTCTCGTCGCGGGCCACCGGTTCACCGGAGCGGCCGCAGTTGCCGAACACTGGTGCCGTGCGCTCCATCGGGCCGGACTCGAGGCCGGGCTCTTCTTCCGGCGCGAAGGGAATCTTCAGTGGCGCCTGGACGGCTGCCCCTGGGCACGACCGGTCCTCATCAAGGAGAGGCGTCTGAAAGACCTGTTCCATAACCTCCGGGAATTTCGGAGAATTGCCGTTGATTACGATGCCGTCATCAGCTTTCTGCCGCACGATCATCTCCTGGCCCTGATGGCGGGTCTCCGAAGCAGCATCCCGCTGATCCGGGCCTTTCGCCATCCGGGACACCTTCGAGCGGACCCTTTCCATGCTGCACTTATCAGGCGCTGTGATGCGGCCCTCCTGCCCTATGAAGCCCTCAGCCAGGCCTTGAACCGCATCAACCATGGGATCCCGGCCACGAGTATCCCCGCAGCCGTTGAGGACCGCTTTCGCCCCGATCCGGGAGAGGCAAACACCTGCAGCGAACGAAACCCTGTCGTGGGAATGGTCGGCAAGATGGCCTTTGGCAGGGGATTTGAGGATGCGATCGAGATCTTTGCCCACCTCGACCAGCCCTGTCGTCTTCTCCTGGTCGGTCATGGAGAAGCCGAGGACTACCTGCGAAAACGAGCCGAAGAACTGGGCCTTTCAAGCTCGATCATCTTCGCAGGAAAACAGGAGTCCCGCCTTCCGGAACTCTTTCGATCCATGAGCCTCCTCCTCTTCACAACCGCCGGATCCGACTGGGGTCACCGCGTCATCTCCGAAGCACAGAGCTGTGGTATCCCGGTCATTGCGGCCCCCATTCCCGGGGTCGAGGATCTCATCACTGACGGCCATGATGGATTCATCGTCGAGGGAGGCGTCCCGGACATGGCCGAGACCTGCAGAAGGCTGCTTGAGAACCGAGATCTCCGGCGGCACATCGCCCGGCATGCCGTTCAGAAGTCTTCGGAGCGGAGTTTCGATGCCGTCGGGGCGGGACTCAGGAGATTCCTCGAGGAAGTTGTCGGAAGCGGAGATTGACGGCGCCGGGGCCGGAGCGGGAACGGAGGCCCGGAGCGGAGAGCCGAGACCGGGGCCGGAGCCGCAGATCCGGAAATATGATGAGAAAATTTCGAAGCGGGATGTACACGGTTTCGAGTCGTGGGAAACTCTAGAGTACATGGAGCGAAGTGATTCAGAGCTGGCGCGTGAGGCGCAGAAGGGCAACCGGGAAGCCTACGCCATGTTGGTGGAACGGTACTGGAGCTTCCTCATTCGGCTTGCCCGCCCGATCTCGGGGGACGCTGAGGCCGAGGATCTGACCCAGGAAGCCCTGATCGTGGGTTGGAAGCACATCGGGCGACTGCGCGACCCCGCGGCTATCAAGACCTGGCTGGCGAGAATCACCGTGCGGCGGTGTTTCGCCCGGGCCCGCCATCGCCGCCCGACGGAAAACCTGGAGGAAATTTCTGAACCCGGGTACTCGGTCGACCACGAAACACGGATCGACGTGGAGCGACTGCTGATGACGCTGGCCCCGCGACAACGTGCCGTCATGTCCATGACGGTGGTCCAGGGGATGACCGATTCCGAGATCGCAGAAGTGCTCGGGTTGCGACCCGCGTCGGTGCGGGCCCATCGCAGACGGGCACGCCGGCGACTTACTCAGATACTATCGGAGGCACAAGATGCACGACAGCAACAATCTTGATCGCTTCGACGAAGCTTTGCGGAGCTGGGCCATGCGTCCCCCTCAATTGAGCGAGGGCGCGGCGGCCACCCGAGTGCGCGCAGCCATCGAGACCTTTCCGCAGCGACGCGGGATATGGCAGCCGGTGCTGAGCATCGGAGCCGTCGCGCTCGTGGTCGTCGCATTGGTCGCAGCGCTCCGGGACATTCCGAAAACCACAGAACTCGTCGACCGACCGGAGGCGAGACCTGGAATCGCGTTGATGTGGCTCGATGCACAGACGCCCTTGTATATGAACCTTGAACCCCTGAAGATCCAGGAAGGAGATGTATCATGAAACACACACGACTCAGCGCTATCTTTCTCAGCCTGATACTGGCCCTGACGGCCGCCGGATTTGCCGAAAACACCCCCCTGATGACCCAGGTCAAACTCAAAGTCGGCGCACCGGAGCAGGGTGGTGAGGGCCCAACGGTCAATCTGGCGCCAGGAACCATGATCGCCATTGACGCCGGAGTCAAGACCCTGAGTGGAGCCAAATTGTGGGTACTCGAAGATGCCAGGCTCAACGAACAGCTGGAAAGCACCTTCCGCATCCGTTTGGATCCGGAAAAAGCGGCCACAAAAACGCAAGCCCTGAAACCCGGGGACACCCTCGAACTCACGGTCGCGGACGGCGCCGTGCGGGTCGAGGTCAAACTCGACGAGATCGATGGTGATCTGGCCTCCTACCACGTGGCTTTCCTCCACAATGACCACCTCCTGTCCGAGACTCCGCTAAGTGTGAAGTCTGGGGCTCGAGCGGTCGTTGGTGCGCGCGATGGAAAAAGCGCCCCCTACCTCTTTGTCGTCCTTGAACCCGTTCACCCGAAAAAGGACGCGCCGGTGCGCCTCAGTAAGGATTCGGGACTGAGCCAACCCAAACTGCTTCATGCAACTCCACCGAAGTACCCGGAGGATGCCCGCGATGACAAGGTGGAGGGCCTCGTCATCCTGGAGACTGAGATCAACACGAAGGGAGAGGCCGAAAAGTCCAAGGTGCTGCGGAGCCCTGACGAACGCCTCAGCGCCGCTGCCAGGGAGGCCGTAAGAAGCTGGAAATTCGAGCCGGCTCGTAACGCCGAGGGCGAAGCCGTTCGTGTGAAGTATGTCCTGACTGTCAAGTTCCAGCTTGAGTAGATCGAAGCTCAACTGATTCCCGAGCCCGCTCCCCTTCAGGAGCGGGCCTTCTTTTTTC
>JANTFG010000357.1 GCA_024763555.1 Thermoanaerobaculales bacterium | reverse complement strand
CTCAAGCTGGGAAATCGAGGAGATGGTTCAGATCTCCCGGGAAAACGGAGCACTGGGCGCCAAACTGACCGGAGGCGGGGGGGGCGGATCGATGATCGCCCTGTGTCCGGACTCGAGTGGGAAGGTCGCCGCAGCGATTCGCGAAGCAGGCTACCAGGCTATGGAGATCGAGATCGGTGGCTGAGAAACGACATGAGATCGTCTCCGATGAGGGCGAAGAGCTGATCCTTGTCGACGAGAATAACGAGGTCCTCGGTTTTCTCTCGAAGGCCGAGTGTCACGACGGAGAGGGCGTCCTGCACCGGGCCTTCTCCATCTTCGTTTTCGACGAAGAAGGTCGGCTTCTGCTTCAACAACGCAGCCGGGAGAAACGCCTCTGGGGAGGTTACTGGTCCAATAGCTGCTGTTCTCACCCCCGGCGGGGCGAGGATCTCTCTGAGGCTTTACATCGCCGCCTTGAGCAGGAACTCGGAATCGACACCGAATTGGTTTACCTCTTCACATTCAGCTACGCCGCCGCTTTCGGAGAGCTGGGTTCCGAGCGGGAAATCTGCTCGGTCTGGGCCGGGATCAGTTCAGCTCAACCGAGTCCGAACACGGCAGAAATCGCGGACTGGCGATGGGTCTCTGCCGATGAACTCGACGAAGAGGTCTCCCGTACACCGGAGATTTTCACCCCGTGGTTCCTGGAAGAATGGCCCCGAGTCCGCGAGGCATTTCTCCAACGGAATCGGCAAGCATAAAGCCCTCGCTCAGGGCCGGAAATGAAAAGGCCCGGATCGCTCCGGGCCTTCGAAATACAAGGGGCAAGACCTACATCATGGGATGAGATTCCAGCACCTTCTGCATGGTCGAACCGATTTCAGCAGGCGTCTTGGCGACAGCAATACCGGCCTCTTCGAGGGCCTTGATCTTATCAGCTGCCGTACCCTTACCGCCGGAAATAATCGCGCCCGCATGACCCATCCGGCGTCCCGGAGGCGCCGTCTGGCCGGCAATGAAGGCGACGACGGGCTTGGTGACGAAATCCCTGACGAAGGCCGCGGCATCCTCCTCGGCATTCCCGCCGATCTCACCGATCATGACGATCCCGATAGTTTCGTCATCTTCCTCGAAGGCCTCGAGGCAGTCGATGAAGTTGGTTCCCGGCAGGGGATCCCCACCGATACCAACGCAGGTACTCTGACCCATTCCGAGCGCCGTCAGCTGGCCCACGGCCTCATAGGTCAGGGTTCCGGAGCGCGAAACAACTCCGATTCCGCCCTTCTTGTGAATATGACCCGGCATGATCCCGATCTTAGTCTCTTCGGGAGAAATAATCCCGGGACAGTTGGGCCCGATCAAACGGGTCGGAAGACCCTGGAGGATCCGCTGCACGCGGATCATATCCCGCACCGGGATTCCCTCGGTGATGCAGACGACGGTCTCCAAGCCGGCATCGGCCGCCTCTAAAATGGCATCGGCGGCAAATGGAGGCGGAACAAAAATAACGGAGACGGTCGCACCGGTGGCTTCGGCGGCAGCCTCAACGGTATTGAAAATCGGGACACCGTCAACCTCTTCGCCGCTCTTGCCCGGGGTGACGCCGGCGACAACCTGGGCGCCGTACTCGCGGCATTTCTCCGCGTGGAAGCGACCTTCCCGACCTGTCAGCCCCTGAACGATAATCTTGGTGTCTTTGTTGACCCAGATACTCATGTCAACCCCCTCAGTTTTCCGCCACGGCCTTGACGATCTTCTCGGCGGCGTCGGCCATGCCGTCGCCCACGATCAGATTGAGGCCGGACTCGTTCAGAAGGCGCTTGCCCTCGTCCACGTTGGTTCCCTCGAGCCGAACGACCAGGGGTAGTTTCAACTCGGTCTTCTTCGCCGCCGCAATGACGCCGCGAGCGATCATGTCGCAGCGGACGATCCCGCCGAAGATATTGATCAAAACACCCTTGACGTTCTCATCGGAAAGGAGAATCTTGAAGGCTTCGGTAACCCGCTCCTCCGATGCGCCGCCCCCGACATCGAGAAAGTTCGCCGGCTCTCCACCGTAGAACTTGATGATGTCCATGGTCGCCATCGCCAGACCGGCCCCGTTGACCATACAACCGATATTACCGTCCAGCTTGATGTAGTTGAGATCAAACTCCGAAGCCTTGACCTCGAGCGGATCTTCCTCGTCGACATCACGCATGGCGGCAATGTCCTTGTGCCGGTAGAGCGCATTGTCGTCGAACCCGATCTTGGCATCCAGGGCGATCACCCGGCCGTCGGTCGTCGTGATCAGAGGATTGATCTCCGCTAATGAGGCGTCAGTCTCGGCATAGGCTTTGGCCAGGGCGTTCATGAAGCGGATTCCCGCCTTGAAGGCATCTCCCTCAAGCCCCAGGCCGAAGGCCAGTCGCCGCGCCATGTAGGGATGGAGGCCGACGTCGGGATCAAACCAGGCTTTAAGGATGGACTCAGGATTCTTGGCAGCAACTTCCTCGATCTCCATCCCGCCGAATTTCGAAACCATCATGCATGGGAAGCCTTCCGTTCGATCGAGCACCACTCCCAGGTAGAGCTCACGATCGATCGGCAATGCTTCTTCGATGAGAACCCGGCGAACCAGCCGGCCCTCCGGGCCCGTCTGTTTGGTTACCAGGGTCATTCCAAGGATCTGATCCGCCAGCTTGACGGCCTCATCGGGATCAGCAGCCAGCTTGACGCCGCCGCCCTTTCCACGGCCACCGGCATGAATCTGCGCCTTGACGACAACCCGGCCTCCGAGCTTCTCGGCAGCGGCCCGCGCCTCCTGTGCCTCGGTAATGAGGATCCCTCTCGGGATGGGGACGTCGTAGCGCGCGAGAATCTCCTTCGCTTGATACTCGTGGACTTTCATATTGCCTCCTCAGTGTCCCGCCGTCCGGATGGTACTCACGGGCAAGCGCTATTCTGCACCTGTTAGCCCTTCGACGCAAGGAAAGATGCACCCGAATCTGCGAGAAGGCAGAATTCTCAAGGAAGAAAGCGCATGAGACGACTGTCGGATCGGCCCCCGGGCAGAGAATCAGGCTCGGGGACAGAAAGCCGGGTCCGGAGCCCGAGGCCGGAGCGGGAGCCGGAACCGCATCCGGAGCCCGGTCACCGCGCTGCCCTGGTATTGGAAAATATTCTGAGTCCCCGTGTTCGTCCTTCAATTTCAAACTTCAAACTTCACTCTTCAAACTTTGAGGGGCTCCGGCTCCGGCTCCCTGCTCCGGCTCCGGATTGCTGCTCCTGTTCCTGTTCCAGCTCCGGCATCGTAGTGCCGCTGCCGCTCCGGCTCCGTCTCAGGCCTCTTCCTCTTCCTCGATACCGAGGATCCTGTCGTCGATTTCCCGGACGAGGCGGCGCATGAGATGTTCATCAAGTACCCCCTGGGCGTAGGACTGGCGAATGGTCTCCTTCTCCACCAGGGCCAGCTGGCGTTCCAGCTCCCGACGTTCCTCTTCGAAGACCTCCGAGGCATCGATCCGCAACCGCCTTCCTTCCTCCTCGATATCGCTCTTGCGTTGCAGGAAGGAGCGCCGGAGTTCCTGGTACACCTCGGGGAGAACCGATCCCGCTTCCTGCTGACGCTCCAGATAGCGTTCCGCCTCATTGAGTGCCCTCAGACGGGTTCTCAGCAGCACTGCGGACTCCCG
>JANTFG010000356.1 GCA_024763555.1 Thermoanaerobaculales bacterium | reverse complement strand
AACTCAGTTTGATGGGTCCCCAACTCTCGGGATCGCTGAACAGGAAAGAAGTCCAAATCTCAGAAATCCTGTGGATTATAGAGTTTCTTTCAGATTTGCCTTTTCGGAACGTGGAATATGAATCGCGATTCATTTTTCTGCTATACTCTCTTCGAGATGAGCTTATTCTTCGTCGAGTTGCGGCGAGATACGGGAAGAGGAGGAGATGATGCATCACGCGACCGCCGGTAGTTTTCTGGCAATCCCGGGAGTTGTCTGGTTCTGGATTCTGAGTGTCATCGGGATCGGGGGAGTGGTTTTCTCTCTCAGCAGGCGTTTTCAACTCCTGACGATCGGCAGACCTGCGGAGCGCTTCGATCGCCTTGGTGAACGCTTCAAACACATGATGGTCTTCGCGGTCGGCCAGAAGAAGATGTTCGATGATCCCTTTGCCGGGCTCTACCATATTTTCATCTTCTATGGATTCCTCGTCGTCAGTCTGAGGACCGTCTCGATGGTGATCGAGGGGCTCTTTGCAGGTTGGCAGCTTCCCTTGATGGAGACCGGTTTCGGGCATCTCTACCTCTTTTCGAAGGATATTTTCGAAGTCCTTGTTCTCGTCGGCCTGGCCTTTGCGGTCTGGAGACGCGGTGTCCAGAAGAAGCCCCGGATGATTCAGAGTTTCGGCGCCTGGCTGGTGATCGGCCTGATCGGCGCCCTGATGATCACGGATATCGGATCCGAGGCGTCGAGGATCGCGGCCGGCGCGATGGATGGCGCCTTTCTGCCGGTCTCCGCGGCAGTAGCAGCGCTGTTCAAGGGCTTCTCTCACTCCGCCCTGCAGACGATGTACACGACGATGTGGTGGGTCCATCTCGCGGTGCTCTACTACTTCGCCAATGAGCTGCCCTATTCCAAGCACTTTCACGTTTATACGGCCCTGCTCAATGTCTTCTTCGCCAATCTGGATGCGCCGGGGAAACTGCCCTCGATGGATCTCGAGGAGATCGACGAAGACACCCGTTTCGGCATTTCAACGGTGACCGATCTCAGCTGGAAGCAGATGCTGGACCTCTACACCTGTACCGAATGCGGCAGGTGTCGGGAGTTCTGCCCGACGACCCTGACGGAGAAACCCCTGCAGCCTGTTCTGCTGACGAAGATGATTCGAAACCAGCTCTACTCCGAACAGAATCAGCTGCTGGGTTCGCCCGGGGAGAAGGGGAGTGCCTCGGAAGAAGAGCTGGTACCGGTCGTCGTCGATCCCGAGATTATCTGGGCCTGTACGACATGCCGCTGGTGTGAGCGGGCCTGTCCGCTTGATATTTCCTACGTCGACAAGATCGTGGAGATGAGGCGTAACCTGGTGCTTGAGAAAGCCGAATTTCCCGAGGAAGCGCAACCGGCCTTCAGAGGTTACGAGGTCAACGGCAATCCCTGGCAGCTCCCGGCGGAAGAGCGGGCGAACTGGGCTGACGGCCTGGATGTCCCGCTGGCTTCGGACGGCGATTTCGAATATCTCTTCTTTGTCGGTTCCCCCGGCTCCTATGATGATCACGGAAAGAAGGTTTCGCAGGCCTTTGTGAAGATCCTCAAGGAAGCGGGAGTCAGCTTCGCCATTCTGGGCGCCGAGGAGCTGACATCCGGGGATGCCGTCAGGAGACTCGGCAATGAGTACCTCTTCCAGATGCTCGCCCAGCAGAATATCGAGACGATGAATGCCTATGGTGTCACGAAGATCGTGACCAACTGTCCACACGTCTACAACACGCTGAAGAACGAGTACCCGGATTTCGGGGGTAACTATGAAGTCCTCCATGGAACTCAGTTGGTCGCGGATCTCGTGCGCAGCGGGAAAATTCATCTGACCGAGGCCGTCGAAGAGGTGGTTGCCTACCACGATCCCTGCTACCTGGGTCGGACCAACGGCGAGTACGAGTCGCCGCGCTTCCTGCTCAATGCCATTCCGGGCCTCAAATTCCGTGAGCCTGACCTTGCGAGAGATCGTTCGATGTGCTGCGGCGCCGGCGGCGGGCGGATGTGGCTCGAGGAGGACTTGGGTTCCCGGATCAACCAGCTTCGATTTTCTCAATTAGAGCAGACCGGGGCTGAGAATGTAGCGGTCGCCTGTCCCTACTGCTTCTCCATGCTCTCCGATGCCCAGAACGAGACCGGCCACGAGGAAGCGAAAACCTGGGACGTGATCGAGCTGGTGGCGAGATCCCTTCGGACATGAGATAATCCCCGAGGTTCTTCCACCCGCCCTGCGGTGGGATGGGAGGAAGGAGGAGATGCCCTTCGTTCATCGAGGGGCATTTTTGTAGATGTTGAGGGATTTCAGGCCTGTGGCGCCTGGAGCTGTCGGCTCAGGGCGGGAATTCGGGACATTGGGATCCGGGGGTTTTCCCCGACTTCCTTTTAGCCATTGCCATGATTTTCTGTGCCGATCCTCAAGGCCCGGTGGGAAAGTGTGAATCTCAAGAGCTGTTTGAAAACATGAGGCGAAGTGGCTGGAGCGAGGTGGGGCTTGCGCCGGATGGTACACTTAGAAGGTGTCCACGAATACGGAGGTCTGTCTATGCCGTCGACCAGTCAGGTGGTTGAAAATGTGGAATTGCAGCTTCGTCAGCTGCGGAAGCAACATCAGGGTCACGAAGAGAGGCTCAGCGAGCTTCGGCAGAAATTCAGTCTCTGCCCGGAGGAGGAAGTTGAGTTGAAGAAGATCAAGAAGCTCAAGCTTCAACTCAAAGATCAGATGGCCGCTTTGGAACGTTTGCGCGGCTGAAGCCGCTTCACCGGGCCTTCGCCGCCCCGTCCCGTGTTTTCTGACGCTATTCAGGGAGTGTGTATGTCGCGAATTGCAATGATTGATCCGATGACCCTTCTGGGCAGGGAGACTCTGAGCGAACTCGGAGAACGCAATTATCACTTTGATGATTGTTCGCTCTACCATAGTACTGATGTTGAGGAACATCAGGTCACGGCCGCGGGAGGGAGTGCAATGCTGGTCTCCCGTCTTCAGGCGCCGGAAGACCTGGATGGCGCCGAGGCGATCATTCTCTGCAGCGATCGGGATAACGAGGGCCTGGAGGTCCTGGATCGAGTGCTCGAAGAGAGGCAGGATCTTCTCTTTATTGATGCATCCGGCATCTCGCGATATGAACACCTTGGGCAGGCCGTCGCGGGAGGGAGAGCGCTCCCGTCCTCAAGGAGACTGCGTCTGGCCGATCCCGCCCTCGTGATGGCGATGCATCTGCTGGAGGCTTTCGACGGCTTTGGGCTTCGAAGCCTCAGCCTGGCCTCCGTGCAACCGGTTTCCGCCATGGGGGAGGGCGGAATCGAGATCCTGGCACGGCAGGCGGCGCGCCGCCTTCAGGGCGAGAATCTCGACGAGAATGAAGAGATCCTGGCCTTCAACATCAAGACCGTCGATCCCGGTCGGATGAAGCTGGATTCACGGGAACTTTTTCCGGGAGTCGAGTTGACGGTCTCCGTTGTGATGGGCGGCTGTTTCCACGGGCATCTTCTTCATTTCGGACTCGGTCTGGAAGAGAGGGTTGACATCGGGGAAGTGGAGACTGCTCTTCGCTCGTCGGATCGTCTGAGGAGAGTTGAATTTCCGATGAATCTCAGCCAGGTTCCGGATCGGGAACAGATTCTCGTCGGAGAACCCTCCCTCTC
>JANTFG010000355.1 GCA_024763555.1 Thermoanaerobaculales bacterium | reverse complement strand
GAAGACACAGATTCTCCTATCTCCCCATGGGGGGGGAGATTCCGCTTCGAAACAATCACTTGACTCGACACAGTCACAGGGCTGGCCCGTAACCCTGACCGCCGTTGTCCTCAACGCCTGTGATGACAGTCCGGTGCCCGGTGCGCGGGTTCAGTCGGCGTGGGATAATTCGGTCGACCCCGCGATGAACGTCATGGAGCAGCTGACCGACAGCAACGGCCGAGCCGTTTTTGTAATGCCTCAGCCAAGCGTCGAATCGAGCTGGGGACTTGAAGCCTTCCCTCCTTCAGGCTATTCAGACGACTGTGGCGCCCTGTTTCAGACGGGGACGATCAGCGGGCCGACTGATATCACCGTAACCTTCCGTCTTGAGCCGGAGAACTTTGAGAACGGTTGTTGGGGCAAGATCGAGGGGACCCTGCTTGATGCCTACACGCTCCAGCCCGTTCAGGGGGAAGTCCAGTGGAGGGGTGTAGTTTCAGGCGAGCCCTGCGCGGATCAGGACAATGAAGATCTGCCATTCAGAACATGGACGGATGAAAGTGGCTTTTTCTCCATCGACAAACTGGCCCCCGGCACGGTGCGTCTCGTGGCGCTGGCGCCGAATTCCGACTGTGCACTGGGCTTACGGTCTGGCTGTATGGCTTACTGGCCGGAAGAAATCTCTCTCGAGGTTGTGAAAAACGAGGTCAATATGGGAAATATCATTCCTCTCAAGGAACGGTCAATTGTGGTTTTTGCAAATGTCTGGAATCGGGAGGAAGACGCCTGGCCTCCACGAAAGCCGGTCGAAGGGGCCAAGGTCGAGTTGACCAACGCCAATCCGGAAAGCAACGAACACGGACCGATTTTTACCGATGATGGCGGATTCTTCATTTTTGATGATGAGACGCCGGGAGACCTCAACGGAGGAACCTCAGGACAGCTGGAAATACGACTGACCGATCCGGACGATCCCAGCTGTACGGCGGAATACACTCGCAGCATGACCGAGTACCGCAAATGGACGTATGGTGATGAAGGAGATCCGGACTACGATTTCGTGCTCAAATGCGATGAGAAATGGACAGGCAACTACACCACAACCCTGGACTATTCGGAGGACATCGGTGGTGTGACGCTCAGCACCACCGGTCGGGCCGATGGGGTCATCAATTTTTGGGTTGATCGCGAGGGCAATATCGACGGAACGGCTGAAGACAGCCAGCTGATTACGAAGACAACGCCGGGGTGTACCACGACCTACGATGGCTCCGGGACCTTTGAGATTACCGGGGAGGAAATCGAGGGGGGCTTTCGCCTCTTCTTCGACGATCATGAGTCTTTTGTGTACCGGGTCACCACCAGATGTGAGGGCCTTCCGCCTTCCACCGAAACTCAGACCGGCTCTGCTGAACTGCAGTATGACCCGAGCCTCGAGGTCGAGGTGGATGATGAGACCAACACCATTCACTATGAGGACACACACAGCGTCGAGCACATCGGCACTTACAGTATCGTTCTCGATGCAGCGATGGAATAGCCGTTCTGAGCCTGTCACCACCTGCAACCGTGCGCAGTGGCAGCCTCCTCGATGCCGGAGTCTCTTTCTCGCGTAGTGAGGACCTGCGGTACTTGATCGCCGGCATGAGTGGTTACACCATTTTGTGGATGCTTGGCAGGAAGGTGGCCTCCTTTGATTCGTAGGAGCAAGCTTCAGCGGCCGGGTCTGACGCCCAAACCGCGAGGCTGAGCGGGTAGATCTGATGAGTTCGTCCTTCAGCGGAGTCGATGGGAAGGGCCTTTTCTGCTAGGATCATCAGCCGGGAGAATTCCCGCGAAGAGGTGATCAGGATGTTGGAAGATCTATTGCAGATTGCAGAAGGCGAAATCGAACGAATTCAGCAGCTTCGGGGGTATCTTTGACGAAGAGGAGCTGAGAAAACAACTTGCCGAAGTCGATCAGGAGGCGCAGGCGCCGGAGATCTGGTCGGATCAGACGCGGGCTCGGGAGGTCATGCGGAAACGCTCTGCCCTCCAGCAATCGGTCGAGACGATCGATATCCTTGCTGAAAGTCTGGATGAACTTGAGATTCTTCTCGAGATGGCCCGGGAGGGCGAGGAAGGTGCGGGGAAGGAGCTGGAGTCGACGCTGAATTCCCTTCGTCCGAAACTGGACCGCATTGAGCTGACAATGAAGATGAGCGGAGAACACGATCGTTCCAACGCCTTCATCGAGATCCATCCCGGAGCCGGGGGGACCGAGAGCCAGGACTGGGCCCAGATGCTGGAACGACTCTATCTCCGCTGGTGCGAGCGCCGGGGCTTCGAGGTTGAGCTGATGGACGAGCAGCCGGGTGACGAGGCAGGTCTCAAGGCCGCCACCCTTCGGGTCAAGGGCGACTGGGCCTACGGTCATCTGAAGTCCGAGAACGGAATTCATCGCCTGGTGCGGATTTCCCCATTTGATTCCGCAGCGCGCAGGCATACCTCTTTCGCCTCCGCCCATGTCTATCCGGAGGTCGATGAGGAGGTCGATATTGAGATTCCCGAAAAGGATCTTCGGATCGATCGCTACTGTTCCTCAGGACCGGGCGGGCAGGGCGTCAATACGACCTACTCGGCAGTTCGTGTAGTTCACGAGCCGACGGGCGTGATCGTGACCTGTCAGAATGAGCGTTCCCAGATCAAGAACCTGGCTTCCGCGATGAAAGTTCTCAAGGCCCGACTCTATGAGCTGAAGATGGCCGAAATGGAAGAGGAACTGGATAAGATCAAGGGGCCGAAGAAGGACATCGCCTGGGGACACCAGATCCGCTCCTATGTGCTGCATCCCTACCGGATGGTCAAGGATCTCAGGACGAATTACGAGGTCGGCGATGCAGACAGGGTGCTTGACGGAGATATCGACGGCTTCATCGAAGCCTATCTCCACTGGTCGGCCCAGCAGAAGTCCTGATCGCGCCTGGGTGGGCGGAAACGGATCTGGAGCGTATCCGGGACAGTGGAAAGGACCGTTGGATCGGGACCGTCCTGCCTTGAACCAGCCCACGGCGCTCAACTCAGGGGCTCTATCGCTATTTATTGGATATCAGACGATGTATGCTTTCAGCCGGAGGTCGAGTTATGACAGGACGTGTTTTCAGAGTGATTTTCTTCCTCGCAGTATTTTCCCTTCTGCTACCCGGCAGGGGAGAGGCGCAGGCGATCAATGAGTTTTTCACCAGCCCGCAGGGTCCCGGCTTTGTGGAGATTCGGGACGGCCTCTCGGATGAGAGCGGGGAACTCTGCGTCCTGGTCCTTTCCGGGGATGAAAGGTTGGAGGGTGTCATTCTTCAGGCTCTGGAGCTGAATGATGGTGGTGAGCCTGGTTTACGTACCAGCGAGTCTTTTCGTCCTCCCGCCGGAAGTTCGTGGACTCTGCTGCTGGTTCAGGCCTCCCAATGCAGCAGTATGACTGGGACTGATCTCGACCGTGATGATGACGGCGTTTTTGATCAGCCCCTCCGCTGGAAAGATCTGCTGGACTCGGTCTCGGTTTCGGCCGGAAAGCCCGGAGAGATGCTGTTTGGCAGGACTATCCTGGGACCGGAGTTCTTCCGCTCATCCGGTCCATGGCTGGGGGCGGCACGCTTTGAAGACCCGAATAGCACAGATGTGGCGGGTAGCTGGAAGAGAGATA
>JANTFG010000354.1 GCA_024763555.1 Thermoanaerobaculales bacterium | reverse complement strand
CGGTCATCCGCGACCTGACCGAGCGGAGGGACCACCACTGCCCCGAACTTGAAGCGATCTGCCGAGGAGAAAAATCGGCGCCGACCGGGGAGACCGAAGACTCGACTCCATCGCCACCTTAAGCAGCGGTTGAAGAAACGGAGGCCCAGGAGCCGGGTGCCGCAGGCACAAATTCAGCCGAAGGCGATAGGTCAACCCCCGCAGGAGCGAGACTGAAGCCGGCGGCGATGTTACCCAAGTGCCGAAGGCACGAGGTCAAAGGTCGTGGGCATTCTCACCGGGCCGGATCGTCGCGAAGGCGTAGAGATGGTATGAGCAGTGGTCCAGAAGGGGCCGCTGATTGTGCCATATCTGCGGCTGCAGCAGATCCGATCAGCCCGGTGAGAATGTCGTGACGGCGCTTTAGCGTCGTCCACGACTCCCATCGCGCTCACGCCAACCACTGGCGTAGCGCCGGGCGGGGCTGCTCTCCCGCGATGCCGGGGTGCTCGGGCGAGATGAGCTGGCCTCGTGGCCGCGAAATCGAAGACCGTGTGCATCCGGCGCGTGGGAGTGCAGTTTCGTCCGGCGCGGCTCCCTCTCAAAAAAGGGAGGGGGCCCCTTTCGCGCTCGAGTCCCCGGAGGTCCCGTGGGCCGGCCTGCCCGGCAGGCCGGGGCCGGACGAGGCGGACGGCGCGAGGGGAGCCTGCTTCCCGACGCCTTCCGCTCGCCCGGGCAGGCCGTGAAGCGGCCGTACTCACGGGGACGGTTCGCCTCAAACCAACCCACAGCGCAAATACCTCCTCTGGCTCCCCGCTTGACGGTAGCGCCGGCTCGACGTAGGCTCCCTCTGCGCCCACTCATGGACGCGGGGAGGCTCATGAAACACAGGAAGATTTCGGCGGTCGAGGAATGAAGCTCCGCAAGACCCTGCCGTGGATTGCGGCGCTGTTGATCCTGATTCTGGATCAGTGGTCCAAGAATCTTATCGTCGGGCATATCCGACCGGGCTCGGAACTCGTCCTCTGCCCCGGGTTCTCGCTGACCCATGTCCACAACCGCGGAATCGCTTTCAGCCTCTTCGCTTCCGGCGGCCCCCTTTCCCGGATTTTTCTTCATATGGTGATCTTCTCGGCGGTTGTGATGATCGCCTGGATGCTGGTCCGCCACGGACACCATCGAATCTGGGCCGGACTGAGCTTCGGCCTGATCCTGGGAGGCGCCCTGGGGAATCTCTACGACCGGATCGCCTATGGGTGGGTCATCGACTTCATCCGGGTCTGGATCCACCGCGGCGGAAGAGTCTATTCATGGCCGGATTTCAACGTCGCCGACTCCGCGATCACGACAGGCGCGATCCTGCTCCTGATTTCGGAGTTCTTCAGGAAAGCCGAGGAAGAAGACGATGCACCCGATTCTGATTGATCTCGGCTTTTTTCAGGTGCCGACCTACGGCCTGCTGCTGGCCCTGGGCGTCATTCTCGGCCTCTGGCGGGCCCGGCTCCGCGCTGCGGACCGCGGCCTCGTCGATCCCGACCGGATCGTTGATCTCGGCCTCTGGCTGGTGATCTGGGCCTTGCTGGGATCCAAGATCCTCCTCGTCATCGTTGAATTTCCCCGCTATATGCACCATCCCGCGGAGCTTTTCGGCGTCCTCCGCGCCGGTGGCGTCTTCCTCGGTGGTTTTATCGCCGCCGTTGCGGCATCCTTCATCCTGCTCCGACGCTACGGGCTTCCCCTCTGGGAGACCTTCGACACCCTGAGCCCATCGGTCTCCCTGGGCCAGGCGATCGGACGCCTCGGCTGTCTCGCCGCCGGCTGTTGCTGGGGAGGGCGCTGCGATCTTCCATGGGCCATCACCTACCATGACGTCCATGCCGCAGAGAATGTCGGCACCCCCCTCGGGGTGGCGCTCCACCCATTCCCGATCTACGCGGCGATCTCGAATTTCCTCATCTACCTCCTTCTTGCCCGGCTCTTCAAGGCCCGACTCAGAAAAGGCCGCGTTTTCGCATCCTATCTCCTCCTCTACGGTCTGACCCGTTTCCTGCTGGAATACACCCGCGGAGATGAGATCCGCGGCTTCGTCCTGAATGGACTCCTCTCCACCTCCCAGGCGATCACTGCGCTGATGGTACTTGCCGGCATCACCCTCCATCTCTGGATCAGCCGACGGCCCGGGGAATGAGCGAAAAGCGGCGTTTCGAGGTTCCCCCCGAAGCGGCGGGCCAGCGCCTCGATCGTTGTCTCGCCGGGCTCGAGGAGGAGTGGAGCCGCTCCCGCATCCGGAAATGGATCGATGAAGACCTGATCCGCCTGAACGGGGAGAAGGCCCGTCCCGCCGCGCGGGTCTCAGCGGGAGATATTCTGGAGGTCGAGATCCCCGACACCATGCCTTCGGAGCTTCTCGCCGAGGACATTCCACTGGAGATTCTCTACGAGGATTCCGATCTTCTCGTTCTCAACAAGGCGGCCGGACTGGTCATTCACCCTGCGGCGGGCAATCCCTCCGGGACCCTGGTCAATGCCCTGCTCCACCACTGCAACGACCTCTCCGGCATCGGCGGAGTCGAGAGGCCCGGCATCGTCCACCGTCTTGACAAGGATACGACGGGGGCCATGGTCGTGGCCAAGAAGGACTCGATCCACCTTGCGCTTTCCATGGCCTTCAGTCGGCGGGAGGTCGAGAAGACCTATCTCGCCCTCTGTTACGGCCAGGTGGATTCGGAGGGTTTCGTCGATGCATCCATCGGCCGCCACCGGGTCGAACGAAAACAGATGGCCGTCCGGGAGGATGGTCAGCCGGCCCGAACGCTCTTTCGACGAATCGCCCTGCATGAGGGCCTCAGCCTGGTCTCCTGCCGCCTGATCACCGGAAGAACCCACCAGATCCGAGTCCACATGGCCTCGATCGGCCACGCACTCGTTGGAGACCCACTCTACTCGGGCCGCCAGTGGAGAAATCTACCCTCCCCACAGGCCAGGCTCCTCTGCCGGGATTTTCCCCGCCAGGCCCTTCACTCCCGGAGTCTGGCCTTTATCCATCCCGGACGGGGTGAGCGGATCGAGATCAAGGCCCCACTCCCGGAAGACTATCAGGATCTCCTGAGCAAACTCGGTTTCCCTACAGCTCAGCTTCCTCTTTGAGGGAACGGCCCATCAGCTCCCTCAAGACCTCGGGGGGCGTCCGCTCGCCGCTCAAGAGTCGGTTGATGGCTTCCGCGATCGGCATTTCCACACCATGACGCCGAGCCAGTTCGACGGCTGCCGGGGTGGTCCGGACACCCTCGACGACTTCCCGCATCGAGGCCAGAATATCCTCCAGCGATTCGCCCTGCCCCATGCGCTTTCCAACCCTGCGGTTCCGGGAGAGTTCGCCCGAACAGGTCAGGACCAGATCTCCCATCCCGGCCAGCCCGCGGAAGGTCGAGGATTCCGCTCCCATCGCAACGCCGAGACGGGTAATTTCGTGCAGTCCGCGGGTCATCAGCGCCGCCTGGGTATTGGCGCCGAGACCCAGACCATCGACGATCCCGGCCGCGATGGCGATGGGGTTCTTCAGCGCCCCGGCAAGTTCCACTCCGATGAGGTCTCGGCCGGCATAAAAGCGCAGATGGTGGTCCGAAAATTCCTCCTGCAAACGGGTCGCCACCTCGAGTTCCGGACAGGCGAGAACGGCCAGCGAGGGCA
>JANTFG010000353.1 GCA_024763555.1 Thermoanaerobaculales bacterium | reverse complement strand
AACCAGAGATAACCAAGCATAGAATCCTCCTACCAGCGCAGGATATTGGCCCGATCCACGTCAATGGACCCCTTGAGCCGGTGAAGGGCGATAAACAGTGCCAGTCCGACGGCTGCCTCAGCGGCGGCAACTGCGATGACAAAAAAGATGAAGAGCTGGCCATCCAGGGCCGCTTTGGCCATTCCCTGAATTGAAGCGAAACGCAGGGCAAAGGCGGCAAAGGCCAGATTGGCGGAGTTCAGCATGATCTCCAGCGAGAGAAAAATGGCGATACCATTTCGTCGCAGAAGAACGCCGAGGGTTCCGATGCCGAAAAGCACGGCGGACAGCATCAGAACCCAGGTGTAGGGGATCAGGATCTCAGACATCAGGCCTCCCTCCTGGAAAGGTAGATGGCGCCGATGATGGCTGCCACCAGCAGAAAGGAAATGAACTCGAAGGCAAAGAGGTGCGAACCGACGAGCGCCTCACCAATGGGGAAGGCGGTTCCAGCCTCCGACCCGGGCAGGCTTGCGCCGAATGTGGAGTCGAGGCGTGAGGCGGCGACGACCAGGCCCGTGCCGGCCGCGATCGCTGCAATCGCGCCCAGGGCGAACTGGAGAGGCCGCCCCCCTTTGCCCAGTCCCTCGGCCTTCTTGAGGTTCAGGAGCATGATGACGAAGAGAAAGAGCACCAGCACTGCACCTGAATAGACGATGATCTGGACGGCTGCCAGGAAATCCATCCCGATGAGGGCGAAAACCACCGCCATGCAAAAGAACATCATCACGAGCGACAGGACGTTGATGATCGGCGACCGGTGCGCAACCGCCACCAGGGCGAAGAGGACCGCGAAAACCGATGCTGTGAGGAAAATCCAGCTCAACATGCTCGGCCTCCTATATCCAGTGGAGGGCCATGGCGACGCCGACCCAGAGGAAGTTCAAGATGGCGACGGGGATCATGACTTTCCATCCCAGGGCCATCAGTTGATCAAAACGGAAGCGCGGGAGGGTCCAGCGGATCCAGACGAAGAACCAGAGGAAGAAGGCGACTTTCGCCCCAAAGATCCCAATTGACAGCAGGGCGCCCGGCCACCCGCCGGGCAGAGTGATCCAGGGCAGCTGCCATCCACCGAAAAAGAAGATCGTGATCAGGGCCGAGGATGTCACCATGTGGATGTACTCGCTCATGAAGAAGGCGGCGAATTTCATCGAGGAATACTCGGTGTGGTAGCCGGCGACAAGTTCAGCCTCAGCCTCCGGCAGATCGAAGGGCAGGCGGTTGGTTTCCGCAAAGGCCGCAATGATGAAGGTGATGGCGCCCAGGGGTTGAACGAGAATTCCCCAGCGTGGGAGAAAACCGAGCCAGGTTCCCGACTGCGCCGTCACGACGTTTTGCAGTTGGAGGGAACCCGCCGCCATCAGGACGCCGACAACCGAGACGGTCATTGCCAGTTCGTAGGAAATCGACTGGGCGGAAGCGCGGATGCCTCCATAGAGCGAATATTTGTTATTGGAACTCCAGCCGGCCAGGACGATGGAGTAGACCGCCAGGGAGGCGATGGCGAAGATGTAGAGAACGCCGATATTGAGGTCGGGCGCGACGATGAATCCGTGGATTTTCTGTCCGAAGAGTTCGAGACCGCTGTCAAAGCCGAAGGGAACGGCGATGAAGGTGCTTAAGGCGACGATCAGGGCGATGATCGGCGCCAGAAGATAGAGGAAACGATCGACATTCTCCGGGATCAGATTTTCCTTGGTCATCAGTTTTACGGCATCGACAACCGGCTGGAATAAACCCATCGGACCTACGCGGTTCGGTCCCAGGCGGTCCTGGATCAATGCGGATCCCCGCCGTTCGACCCAGACCATGATGGGAACGGTGGTCAAGAGGACGCCGAGTACGACGGCCAGTTTGATCCCGATGACGGCAAGATCAGCCCACATGGGACACCTCCTCCAGGGCCGGAAGACCGGAATCCTGGCACAGTCGCTGATAACTCATGCCGGCGAAAGCGGGCGCCTCGGCGGCAAGTGACTTGAAGATCGACTCCGGATTTTTTGCCTGCAATGGAAGATTGAAATGAGAGGCCAGCTCGGCCATGATGCTCCACATCGGCCGCGCCGGTGTCTTCGGTTTGACGGCCGCCCCGGCGAACTGGATACGTCCGGTCGAGGAGGTATAGGAACCCTCGGTTTCGCTCCAGGAAGTCGAAGGCAGGAGGAGCCCGGCGGTCTTCGAGGCCGGTGTCAGCTTTCGCCCGATGGCGGCCAGCAGCCGGCCTCCGAGGCCGACGACGGCATTCTCGCTTTCAAGCCAGGGGTGAGCCGAGGTGTCCAGGACGATGACGTCGTGATCGGCGACGAAGGCCTTCAATCCCTCTTCGTCCACCGTCCTGATGCCGATCAATTCGACCCCCTTTGAGTTCGGATGAGCCGACTCTGAGTGGATCCACTCGCCGTGAGCGTTCTTGATGCTGCGCTCCTCTCCTTTGTGGATGGGGATGATGACCTGCAGGCCGGCTGCTTCCGAGAACACCTTCTGCACCAGGTAGAGGGCCTCGTTACTGAGGTTGGCGGAGGCCACGATGCCCGGTTTTCTCTGGGAAATCATTTCCGCGAGGGAGATGATGGCGTGACCCCAGGTAATGCTCTTTCCATCCTGCGTCGGATGCTCAAGGTCCCGGAAATTTTGCCCTTTGGAAAGTCCGCGACCGTAGTCGCAGAGCCACCAGCCGTTGATTTCGGTACCCAGTCGGGGTTTGAATCGCTTGACCTCACCCTTCAGGCTACCGATCTCGATGGAGCAGCCGATGGAACAGCCGGGGCAGATCGAGGGACTCTCATCGAGATGCCAGACGCGGGCCTGGAAGCGAAAATCCCGGTTGGTCAGGGCGCCCACCGGGCAGACATCCGCCACACAGGCCGACCACGGGTTTTCGAAGGGCTCACCGTTGAAAGTGTCGATGAAGGAGTGGTTGCCACGCTTCTTCATGGTCAGGTCCGCAGTCTCCGAGATTTCGCGGGTGAAGCGGATGCAACGCGTGCAGTGGATGCAGCGGTTCTGGTTCTGGGCGATTTCCGGACCCAGGCGGCGCTGCTCATATTGAGGATAGCGCCGTTTCTGTTCCACCATGTGGGTGGAATCCAAGCCGTGCTCAACCGAATAATCCTGAAGTCCGCATTCTCCGGCCTGGTCGCAGACGGGACAGTCCAGCGGGTGGTTGGCCAGGAGGAATTCCATCACGGCTTCCCGGGCCTCCTTGACCCTCTCGGATGCCGTATGGACGACCATGCCTTCCCGAACCGGGGTCGAGCAGGCGGTCACAAGTCGTGGCGCACCTTCGATCTCGACGAAACAGATTCGGCATTGTCCGACGACGGAAAGTCCCGGATGATAACAGTAGGTCGGGATCTCGATGCCCGCGGCCGCTGCCGCCTTGACGACGTTGCTGCCCTCGGGTACCTCGACCTCGACGCCATCGATCACGACGTTCAGCATGATCAGACTCCTTCAAACATGGCCCGGGCCTGCACTGAGCGGACGGGCAAGGAGGGTTTCTTGAGAGTGCTCTTTGGAGTACCCTTCGCGATGGCTTCCTCGAACTCGTGCCGGAAATGGCGGAGAAAACCCTTGATGGGTTCAGAGAAGGCGTCGCCCAGGGGGCAGATCGTCATTCCCTGGCTCGCATA
>JANTFG010000352.1 GCA_024763555.1 Thermoanaerobaculales bacterium | reverse complement strand
TGATGTCTTCGCTGGAGGAGAGCTTGTTCTCCGACAGTGGAGCTTCTTTCAGCGATGACTGCCAAGCAGGCTCAGGACCGATGGCCCGCCCTTTGCGTCCTTGGCGATCTTTGCGTGAAAATGTGTTCATGCCTTCGGGCGGGCGGGGGTCTCTCCGTGCTCCGCGACCTCTGCGTGAAAAATGTGTTCTGCCTTCATGTCCCGGGCGGGCGGGGGCCTTTGCGATCTTGGCGTACTTTGCGTGAGATTGTGTTCATGCCTCCGGGTGGGTGGCGGCTCAGCCTCGCTTCTCGGGCCTCAGACCCGGCTCCGGAACCTGCTCCGGATTGTTGCTCCGGCTCGCGGCTCCTGCTCCTGCTCCTGCAAAATACCGGGACGGTTGATCGTCAAAAAGCCGCACGGGCTGTTGCATCCGTGGCATTGAGGGACCGCTTCGCCTCAAACCAACCCACATCGCAAATACGCCCCCGGGGTTGACGGCGCCCGGCATGCTCGAATAATGCTATGCTCGCTTCATGTTGAAGGAAATCCTCGATGCTCCGCAGCAGGCCCTCGTGGCGCAGACCCGCAGCTCCCTGCTTTCAGCCGCGGATATGCTCGCCGCTCACGAAATTCCGGAAGAATCCCGGAAACAGCTCTCCGAGTCCATTCGCCAGATCGATGCCCTCTTTCTGCTGGTGGTGGTCGGTGAGTTCAATGCCGGGAAGTCCGCCCTGATCAACGCGCTTTTAGGTACGGATCTTCTGGAGGAGGGCGTGACGCCCACAACCTCAAGAATCCAGTTGATCTCTTGGGCTCAGGAGCCTGAGCGAAAGACCGTCGGCGCCGCCCTGGAAGAGGTCGGCCTGCCGGTCGAGCTGCTCCGGGACCTTCGGATCGTCGACACCCCGGGCACCAATGCCCTCAACCGGAAACACGAGGCCATTACCGTTGATTTCGTGCCCCGCTCCGATCTCGTACTCTTCATCACCTCCGCAGACCGGCCCTTCTCTGAATCTGAGCGACTCTTCCTGGAGAAACTCCGGGACTGGGGCAAGAAGATCTTCATCGTCATCAATAAGAAGGATATCCTCGAAGATCCCGCGGAACAGGCGAAGGTCAAGGACTATGTCAACTCCCAGAGTCTCCGCCTTCTGGGAATGAAAGCACGAATCTTCCTCATCTCCGCCCGCCAGGCCCGACGAGCCCGGGAGAGGAACGATGATGAAGGGATTGAGGCCAGCGGTCTGCCCGAACTTGAGAAGGCTCTCAGGGAGACCCTCGACGAGAAGGAGCGGCTTCGCCTCAAACTCCTCAATCCCGTCGGCGTCGCATCAAAACTGGTCGAGACCTCGCTGGAGGCCGCTTCGCAGGGCCTGGGCTTCCTTGAGGAGGACCGGCAGACCCTCGAGGACATCGAGGCCCAGCTCAAGATCTATCGCGAGGACATCGACCGCGAGTTCAATCTCCGGCTGGCGGAGATGGAAAACAGCCTGCACCGGATGGAGCTGCGGGGAGTGGAGTATTTCGACGAGACCATTCGCCTCGGTCGGCTGCCGGACCTCATCCGCAAAGAACGGATTCGCAGGGAATACGAAGAGAAAGTCGTCGCCGACACGCCGGAGGAGATCGAGCGTGAGGTCAATTCACTGATCGACTGGCTGGTCGAGATGGGGATCCGCCAGTGGCACGCCGTGGTCGAACATGTCAGGAAACGCGAATCCCGGCACCCCGGACGCATCGTGGGTCAGATCGGTGGGAGCTTCGAATCCGATCGGGCCCGCCTGCTGGAGACCGTCGGCCGCGCGGCCCGCGAGGGCATGGAGAGCTATGATCGTGAAGAAGAGGCCCGGCGAATGGTCGAAGAACTGCAACTCGCCGTCGCCGGAACCGCCCTGGTCGAGGTGGGTGCCGTCGGTCTGGGAACGACCGTCGCCCTGATCGCCTCCTCCGCCGCCGCAGATGTCACCGGCCTCGTCGCAGCGGGCGTCATGGCCGCCCTGGGACTGGTCATCATCCCGGCCCAGCGCCGCCGCGCCAAGAAGGCCCTCCGGGAAAGAATCGCGGAAACCAGGGAAAAGCTGATGTCGGCGATGACCCTCCAATTCAAGCGGGAAGCCGACGGAAGTCTCAAGCGGATCCAGGACACGATCGCACCCTATTCCCGTTTTGTCCGCTCCCAGCGGGAGACCCTCGAAAAACGCCTGGGCGAACTGGAGAGGCTCCGGGATGAACTGGCCGCCCGTCGGCGGGAAATCGAGCAGGCATGATGGTTTCGACCGAGGATTCGAACGGGACCGGCTTCTATTCCCCAATCAGGGTTCTCGGTGTGGGCAATGTCCTCACGGGCGATGACGGCCTGGGACCGACCATCATCGCGATGCTCGAAGCGGGATGGGAGAAGCACCCGGGTGTTTCCATTATTGATGTCGGAACGCCCGGTCTGGATTTCACACCCTATCTGGAGAATGCACGTGCTGTCATCGTGGTCGATACCGTCAGCGGAGATCATCCCGGCACCCTGAAAATCTGGCGCAATGAGGAGCTGCTTCGCTCGCCGCCGATCGCCCGGACCAATCCTCACGAGCCCGGTCTGAGGGAGGCCCTGATGGCCACCGAGCTGACGGATTCCAGCCCGAAGGAGATCGTGCTGATCGGAGTCGTCCCCGAAACGACGGCTGCGGGAACCCGGCTGAGCCCGGCGGTCGAGGCCGTGATTCCAGAGCTTCTGGATCGCATCCTCGCGGAACTCAGGCGCCTGGATCACGAGCCGAAAAAGCGGAAAGATCCCATCTCGCCTGATCTCTGGTGGCATTGATGTCTTTCACACGCGATCGCCTGGAAAGGCTCCTTCTCGTCCTTGTCGCGATGCACAGCGTCGGCGTCGGGATCGTCATGCTCTGCTTCCCGCGGTGGGTCGCGGCATTCGGAGGATGGGTTCCGGTGGCCGATCCATTCTTCATCCGCCAGGGTGGTGTCTTCCACCTGGTCCTGGCCCTGGGCTACCTGATGGAATACTTCCCCGGCCGAGGCCTTCGCCTCGTGTTAAGCGCCAAAAGCATCGCGACCCTCTTCCTGCTTTCCGCCTGGCTGCTGGATCCGGCGGCGCCCTGGGCCCTCCCCTTCGCCGGGATCAGTGACGGCGCGATGGGACTGGCACTTTTCCTCATTCGCCGGAGAAGGCCGGCGGGTCCGAGCAGCTGAGATCCTCATCCACCTCCCAGCCGAGTTCCTCGTAGGTCTCAAAGATCCGATCGCAGCCGAAGGCCATCGTGCTCTGAACCATATTGGAGATAATTTCCCTCAGGTCCCCAAGCTCAGGTTCGGTGGATATCACCTCGAGAATCGTATTCCTGATGAAGGTGAAGGCGCGGCAGACCTCTTCGGGTCTGAAGCCTTCGGAAAAACGCTTGGCGGCCAGATCCTTGCAGTAGTCGGTAAAGATCCCCTTTTCATTTGTGCGAATCGAATTGAGCAGCTGGCGATACACAACCGTCAGACGCCAGTCCAGCACCTCGTTCGGAAACTCCTGGTATTTCTGAAGACCGTTTTCCCGATCTGAAGCAAGCTCTTCGAGTACCCTCCTCCGCACCTTGTCCATCACGCCCTCCAGCAGCTTGTATGCCAGAAGATTCGGGCGTACCATCGGCGCCTTGAGGGCGGCTTCGTTCCGTTTGGTCCATTCCAGGGCGTCGGTTTTTCGGTGCTCCAGCAGAAAGGGGAGTCGGCGGCACAA
>JANTFG010000351.1 GCA_024763555.1 Thermoanaerobaculales bacterium | reverse complement strand
AGGAACTGACCCACAGTTCCACCTGAAGGGCACGACCCTCCAGGACTCAGCTCCGCATAACTCCGTGAACTCAGGATCATCGGCGCCCCGGATAGAACTTTGATGGCCCCGCTGCCTTCAACTCCCATCCATTCCATGACATCCGGCAGCAGGAGCTGCTGACCCGGGAGGATGGAGATCCGCTTTTCGACCGGCGGATCCTCACCCATATAACGAAGCACGATTTCATCCGCTGCATCGCCCCGGCCCAGTATTCCCAGGGAGGTCCTCCAGCGGGCGTCGTGGGCGCCGGCCCCTCGAGTCGCTACGGGGATAAAGTCATCCCCCTGCCCGGCGCTCGCATCGAGATCCGAGAAAATCCTCACTTCGAGACCAGCAGGGCAGCTCATCCCATCGAGCCCGACGTGGATGGACGTAACTCCGGGGACCGCCCCCGGCTCCAGGCTTGCCGTATAGGACCCATCGCCCTCATCGGTGAAGGCGGAAAGCAAGCCGAGACTGCTTTCACCCTCAAGCATCGCATCACTGACAGGCCGACCGGCCATATCACTGACTGTCACACGAATCGTAGAGCCTTGACCCTCCGTCCCGAGAACGGCGGGCGCAGCACTCAGCTTGAGGCCTGCACAACTCGTGCAGGAAAGATCAACGGCCTCGACGATGGCGCCCTCGGCAAGCCACGCCGTCGAAGTCAGCGGATCAATCGCAACATCCGAAACCCGACGTCGCGTGAGTACATCTATGAAAACTTCGGGCTTCACGGGATCCGACACATCGACAATCTCGAGGCTGCTTCCATTCGCAAGAAAGGCCAGTCCGCCGGACACCGTCAATTGCTCCGCCGTGCTTCCGAGACTTCCGAGAAGATATGGATTCCCGGGATTCGAAATATTGACAATCTCCAGATCTTCGCGATTCGTCAGATAGGCCAGGTCACCGGCAATCTCGATATCCGTGGCCGGAGGCATGGCCTGTTCTCCCAGAACGACTGGCTCGGAGGGATTGGAGACATCGATCATGCGAAGTCCGAAGGGAGCACCCGAGAGGTACATGAGTTGATTGGAAACCGCCAGCGTCGAAGCATATTCCCTGATATTGCCGTCCAGCTGGCCCAGGAGAACAGGCGCGGTGGGAACTGAGACATCGATGATATCTACGGCCGCACCGTCTTGAAGGACATAGGCCCGACTCCCGGAAATGACGAGCTTACGAAAGGCATAGCCGGAGGCCTGGAATTCTCCCAGCAATGAGGGAGATCCTGGATTCGACACATCGATGATCTCCAGACCGTGGCCCAGAACCAGAATGTAGGCCACACCCTCCCCGGAAACGACATCCACCACAACCTTCCGGCTCCCATAGTCCCCAAGCAAATTGGGATCCGAAGGGATGGACGTGTCGATGAGCTGCAGGCCCCCCTCCCAGTCCGCCACATAGGCCACACCACCGGCAACAGCCAGCTGAACGGCAAAACCTCCATCCGAGCCGGCGGCCAGCAGAATCGGATTCGAGGAATTGGAGATATCAAGAATCCTCAGGCCGGTGGGGGTTGCGAGATAGATTCTTTCACCAGAGAGATACATTCCACCACAGCCACCCGCATGTTCAAGTACTGCGAGCAGTTCCGGGTTGACTGGATCCGAAAGGTCAAAGACATTGAGATCGCCCTGTCCATCAACGAGGTAGGCCATCGATCCGGAAAGCTGCGCACTGTATCCTCCGTAAGAGGTCTCCAGGCGTGAGATCTCCTCCGGATGCGCTGGATCCGAGACATCGATGACATAGGATTGAGCATCCCCGAGAGACAGGGCGAGAACGAGGTCTCCCGAAACGGCAAGGTATTCAAAGCCTTCCGGCCCGACTTCCGGAATCGGCTTGGGAAAACTACTCAGAAGAATCGGAGATGAGGGATCCGAAACATCGACAATCTCAAGCCCCTTCCTGGAATCGGCAATGTAGAGGGTCCGGCCGGCGATCACCAGAGCAGTCGCCCTCAGAAATGACTCGAGTGAACCGACCTCTATCGGGGCTGCGGGATTTGAAATATCGTAAACCAGGAGCTTTGACCTACCATCGATGAGATAGGCAAAATGACCCTCCACGACAACATCCGTGATCCTCTCACCGGAGGCCACACTCCCGATCAGCCTCGGGGCGGAGGAATTCGAGATATCGATGATCTGCAGACCAACGTCACAGTCCGCGACCAATGCGATCGAATCACCGAGAGCTATCGCAGACGCTGTCTCCGGAAGCAACAGCTCAGCTTTCTGCACCGGCTGAGTCTCGTTCCGGACATCGTAGACCGTCATGCCATAGAGGTCCGCCGTGAAGGCATCGGATCCCAGGACGGCAACATCCCGGACACCCTGGTTGAGCGAGCCGAAACCTTCGTAGCCCATCGGGGAAGGACAGTCCCCGGCCAGGAGCATACTGCCCGGCGCCATGATCCAGAGCACCGTCAGGATCATTCGTACCATTAAGCTCTGAGTTCTCTTGAACTTCATCTCTCACCTCTCCTCATACACTCTGCATCGAGCGTCCATTGCCATGAGCCCATCGGCTCTGTGTTCTCTGCGATCAGCGAAGCTTCGACCACTTTGAGCGGTTTTCGGCGGATCAGCAGATCGACGGTTGAAACATATTTCACGGACACTCTACGGAACAGAAGAGGCCTGCGTTGGGAACAGATCAAGAGGGAGTCTTGTCCTTCTCATCACACCGAAGCGCGAAATTCATAGGGGGCAGCATCTGCAACTCCGCAGCTCCGACATCCACCGACACATCGAAGGCCTTTTCGGTCTCCGTGTGCCTGAACGCCGCTTTACCGCTTGATGGGCGGCAATGGGCCTCTGTCTGATACGATGGAGAAGATGAAGCAGGGAAGTGTGATCCCAGAGGGACTGTCCAGGGTTTTTTTCGCATTGGCCGAAGAGTCGGTAGGATCGGATGGATGAGAAAAAGGAAGTCACGATCCCTTCAAGAGGTTTCATGAGAAGCCGCACGAAATTGCGACTGGATGAACAGCCCAAGAGGGTCAGTGCGAAGCAGGCCGCCGTGACCGTGCTATATTCAATCCATGGCCGACGATAGGTCAAGGATCACTCAGACATCGCCCCCGGAAACCGAAGATACGGGCTCGGCGTCGTCTATCCAGGCGATCGAGACCCTTGTTCGGCGCTGGGAGCAGTCCGGCGCTGCAGAACGAGCCAACTACCAGTTGTTTCTGTCGGAATTGTGTGACCTTCTCGATGTGGACCGCCCTGAACCGGCGACGCCGGACACATTCCAAAACGCCTATGTTTTCGAACGGGCGGTGGTTTTTCATCACGGCGATGGTTCCACCAGCGCAGGCCGGATCGACCTCTACAAACGCGGCTGTTTTGTGCTGGAGGCCAAGCAGGGAACGGAGGCACTCGCTGAAGACCAGGCCGATCCTCTGTCTGAAGCCGCTCGCGAACAAAAACGCAAGAGGAGCAAAGGAATCGGCCGCCGCGGCTTGCGGGCCTGGGATGACGCCATGATCCGGGCTCGCGGTAAAGTGCGTTGGCTCAGGCCTGAATTCCAGAATCCGGAAGGAACAGCCGAACAGACCGAGTTGGATTTCTCAGGCCCCGAAAATCAAGACCTGAAATCCAAAACCGGTCCAAAAAGACGCCCCTGGCCAAAGACCCTCCCCGAGCAGGTCCGTGCGGTCAATGAGGTGCTGACAGAGGCCG
>JANTFG010000350.1 GCA_024763555.1 Thermoanaerobaculales bacterium | reverse complement strand
CTTGCGATTGGTCTGTATATTCAGGCATGGCGAGTCCAGAAGCGATGGGGCTTCCTCCTGTCTTTCGCGGCATTCTCAGTTGGTTTTCTGGTTCATTTCTCAGTGGGGCCGTACCTGTTCCTGATTGCCGGTCATTACCTGCTCTTTGTCTGGAAAAAGAGACCTCGACGTCTGCAGGAACTCGGATTGATCGTCACGATCGGCACCTTGATCTTGGCATTGTGGTTTTCATGGTCGATTTCCGTCTTCGGCATCGGACCGACGCTTTCTTCGAATGCCATGGTGGCCGATTCCAAAGCGCAAAGTCCCAATGAAAATGTCATCAGGATTCTGCGCAATATTGAGCGCACGGTCATCCCTTTCGTTGTCATACAGAGCCTGCCGGATGATCCACAACGCGTCGCACAAGGCGTCACTTTCCGCGACACGGTTTTTCTTCTGTACCAGAACAACGTGGTCTTTGCTCTCGGCAGCCTGATGTGGCTCGTCGTATTGATGCTCTTCTTCAGAGAAAGGTCTCAACCGGTCGGCGATGATGAAGAACCGGGTCTCCGCTTCTGGCTGGTCATGGCTGTCTCCGTCATCCTGCTGGGGATCGCTGTCCACATGAGACCGATGCCCTGGGGGGTCGCTCAGATTTGCCTCCAACCGTTGGTACTGACAATTCTGGCCTTTGTGGCAACGCGACTCGTCGAATTGCCCGCAGCACTCAAGCTTCTCCTCTTGACCGGCGCCTGTGTTGATCTTTGTGCCGGAATTTTCCTCCACTTCTTCCTTCTGCACCGGGATTCCGGCCTCGGCCTGGGGACTGTTACGGCATACAACCTCCAGATCAAACACCGGGTCGGCTTGACCTTTCTCGGAGATCAACTGGCTCCGTGGGGCCATTTTCTCCTCACGGCCATGGTGGTCGCCGGTCTCGCAATGCTGATCTCGCTTAGCGTCACAGCCTTCCGACCCGCAGCTTCAAACTGAAGAAGCGTGGCGAGAGCCGGGTTTTCGGAAGGTCGGAGACCTCAGGGCAGGGCTCTCAGCGATTCGGGTTCTTCTGAAACTCGATCAGGAAGAGCATACCTGAGTCCTTGAGCTTCTACTTTCCCCGGCGGACCGCGGGCCCGGAGCCGGAGCCGCGAGCCGGAAGCGATTCAGAAGCCGGGTCCGACGTCCGAAACGCGAAGGAGATTCGATGGAGTCACACTCGAAGTGGTCGGAACATTCCGCGACCGAATAGGTTTCGGTGACCACCCGCCGGCTCTGCCCCAGTCCGGCCCGGGATGCCATGGTTGTGCCCGGCGAACGCATTCCGCTCAAAGAACCACGACCCCAACGGCTCCGGCATCGGCTCCGGATGTGCGGCTCCGGCCCCGGTTTCGGCCCTCTGCTCCCGCTCCGGATTGCTGCCCCTGCTCCTGTCTTCGGCTCCGCCTTCACCGATGGAGACAGGCTATACTTAAGGACATGAAAAAGTTCATCACTCCGGCCCGTGTCCTCTGCCTTGCGGCGCTTGCTGTCTCGATGGGGTGCTCGACCGTCTCCTCGATTCACCCGATCGGCGCCCGGGTCACCGAGGATCTCAGCAGCGAATTCACCGGTACCTGGACGGGTGCTTCAGGCCATCAGCTTCAGCTGCATTGCGATCCGGAGGGCCGGCTGAGTTTTGCAACGCTGGAATGGAAAGATGATGCGGGTGAATTCAAGATTGAGAGCGGTTCCGGAATCCTGACGAGAGCCGCAGATCAGCTCTTCTTTAACTTCATCGACGATCCTTCCGACGAACCCCCTCGCTACACTTTCGCCCTGCTCCGAATCAATGATCAGCAGCTGATCATCTGGCTCCCGGATGTCGACCGCTTCAAAACCGAGGTCGAGAAGAAGACCCTCAAAGGCGAGATCCACGAGGGAGACCAGTCCAAAGAGATCATCCTGACGGGAAGCAGCGAGGAAATCGCCGGGTCCTTTGAAAAACTGGAGCTTTCCGAACTCTTCGACTGGTCGAAACCCGCCCTGGTTCTGGTCCGAAGCTCAGCGGGCTCCTGATCCCCCCGGGGAGAATCATCAGATTCCCCGGGCGGAAACTCCTCCTTCTTTTCAGGCGCATCACAAGCTCTTTTTCCTCAAGTTTTTAGATCTCAGGCCAACTCATCACGATCAATCTCATCTTCATCAAAACGACTCCTCCGAAGGAGGGCGTATCACTCAAAGCTGAGAAGAACAGACCCTTAAAAACACAGCTTTGAAGAAATACTCAATAAAAACTCTTGCGCACCTATTGAAGTTTCGGTATATTTGCGCCCGGGTGGCTTGTGAATTTTTTCACTAAAGGAGTCCACGATGCAGACCCTCAAGATGAAAACGGAATTGCTGGATGAATTTCTCCATGGCCTCAAGGGCTGGGGAGAACTCTGGGCGCCGGTCGAACGGGGCCCCTCGGTCTTTGCCCTGGAGGCGATCGAGGATGTGTCCGCCGTCCGCCCGGATGCACTCCGGACCATTCTTCCTCCCAAGAAGCTGCTCCTGAAACCCCATTTTGCAATGCTGGAGAAAAGGGCCGACCAAACAGAAACCCGTGATCCCGGTGAGAATTCCTGCGGCAGGGCCGTCCTCTTCGGGATTCACGCCTGCGATATCCATGCCCTCCAGATCATGGACATGCTCTACCTGACCGATTTCGCCGACACCTATTATGCGGAGAACCGGAAAAACCTCATCATTGTCGGCTATGGCTGCGAACCGGACGAGAAGTGCTTCTGCAAATCCATGGGAACCTCGACCGTCGACAGCGGCTTCGACCTCTTCCTGACGCCCTTGAACGGAGTCTTCCTGGTGGCGGTCGGCTCGTCCCGCGGCGACGACATCGTTCGATCGATGCCCCACCTTTTTGAGGAGAGCGGCCCGGAAGAGACCCGCGCCTACCTCCGTCGCCTGAAGCATCGCGAGGAGGCCTTCCAGATCGATCTCGATGTCACCGACCTCCCCTACGTCCTGGAACTCAAGAAGGACGATCCGATCTGGCAGGAACTGGGAAAGAAATGTCTCTGCTGCGGATCCTGCTCCATGGTCTGCCCCACCTGCTCCTGCTTCAATATTTCCGACCGGTTTTCACTGGACGGCACGGCAACTCGCGAGCGGAGCTGGGACGCCTGCCTCTACCGCGACTATGCGATGGTGGCCGGGGGTCATAACTTCCGGGCCGACCGGGCCGACCGGGTCAAGAACCGCTATTACCACAAGCAGGAGGCCTTCGTCCGTGAATTCGGCATGCCCTCCTGCGTCGGATGTGGACGTTGTATCGAAAGCTGCCCGACCAAGATCAACGTCGTCGAGGTCTTCAAGCAGGTGAGGGGGACGATATGAATCAGACGCCCATTCTTCGCGGCAGGGCCATGCATCTGCCGACCGCATCCAACCCCTATCTTCCGGCCCAGGCGCGGATCATGAGAATCAGCGAACTCAACCCCGACGTCAGGGTCTACGATCTCCGCTTCAACGATCAGAAACTGGCCGACAGCTTCAGCTGGAAGCCGGGACAATTCGTCGAACTCTCAGTTCTCGGCATCGGCGAGGCGCCCTTCTCCCTTCCCTCCTCCCCGACGCGGAAGGGCTTCTTCCAGCTTGGCATCCGCAGGGCAGGATCGCTGACGAACTACCTCTTCGAGCATCTCCGGGAAGGCGATGAGGTCGGTATTCGAGGCCCCCTCGGAAACGGCTTTCCCATCGAGAAATTCCGGAAA
>JANTFG010000349.1 GCA_024763555.1 Thermoanaerobaculales bacterium | reverse complement strand
ACGAGAATCTGTCGCATGGCCCGTGCTGCCAGGCAGAGAAAGTGGCCGCGGTCGGTGTAATCCAGTCCGCCGCTGCCGGCGATCTTGAGGTAGGCCTCGTGGACGAGGTCGGTGGTCTCCAGGCTGTGTCGGCCCTGGCGATAGAGCTGGCGCCGGGCGAGGCGATGGAGTTCGTCGTAGAGAAGAGAATAGACTTTGCCCGAGGCATCCTCATCTCCCAGTGCCGCGGCGTGGAGCAGTACGGTGATTTCGGCGGTGCTTCCTGAACTCACGACAATATGATAACAGGTGTCTATTGATCCGGGATGGACGGTTGAGAGGAGATTCTTGCGATGTGCGTTGGTTGGAGGCGAAGCGCCCCCGTGAGTACGGGTGCTTCACGGCCTGCCCGGGCGAACGGAAGGTGTCGGGATATATGCTCCCCTCCGGCCATACGCTCCGGATCCAGGGACAGGCTCTGTGACAGGAACCGGAGCAGGGTCAGAGTCAGCGGCAGTCTCGGGCGCAGTGGGCGGTCCACCTGTTCCAGCCGGGAAGCCACGACCGCTCCGGCTCGGGATTCGGTTCCTGCTCCCGCTCCTGCTCCTGCTCCGGCGCCGGAGACGATAGTGACAAAGGGTGAATCTCGTAAAAATGGGCCTGATGAAGTCCGTAAAGCCAGTGTTTATGGCAATGCCCTCCCTCGCGTAGGGGTGGATTCGTTTCCCGGAATGAGTTTCGGTATACTCTGGAAAGAGACCGAGCGTATCGTCTCAAACCGTCATTGGAGGACTCGTGAAGAATTTGAAGATTGCCCTGCTGTCCGTACTTGTCATCCTGAGCTTCGCCCCTGGGTCCGAGGCCGGGAAGGATCTCAATATGCCGGAACTGAAGAGTGTCGGGCATTCTGAAGACCTTTCGATTATTCCAAGTCTTGATGACGCTCTGCGGATCGGTCCGGAGCGGGTCTGGAGCACCTTCATCGAGAAGAAGGGTTCAACCTTTATCAAACCCCACTTCGCCGATTTCAATCTTCGAGCCGGCGACAGTCTGGTGATTCGTGCGGCCAGCGGGCGGGTGGTCGAGATTCTCGAAGGCCGGGGTCCACGCGACCTGGGTTCCTTCTGGGGACTCTCCGGGCAGGGAGACAATCTGCTGGTGGAATTCCATTTCAGCCATTCCTATCCCGCACCTCCTTTCCGGATCGACCGTGTAATCCTGGGCGACGAAGATCTTTTCGATGCACCGCCGCAGGATCCGGAGTCCATCTGTGCTCCGGGCGATTTTGAAGACGTCGTCTGTCATGAGAGCGATCCCGGGATTTGGGCCAATGTGATGGCCTCGGTCGGCGTCATGAGCGTCGGCTCAGCCCCGACCACCGGGCTCTGGTGCTCGGGTTCGAATGTGTCGCCCCGGAACTACGTCATGACCAACTGGCACTGCATTCCGGACTACCAGCCTTGCTCAAACGCGGAATTCGTTTTCAAATACTACAACACCACCTGCGGAGGCTCGACGACGACCACCGACTGGGAGAGTTTCCGCTGTGATGAGATGGTGGTGGAGTCGCAGTACGCCGATTGCGAGCCCGATACCGGGCATCTCGATTTCACGCTGAATTCGGTTGTCGGAGACCCTGCCTCGACCTTCGGGAGCGTTAGTCCGGACTCCACCTCCCTGACGGACGGTGAGGGGATCTACATTATTCAACATCCCGACGGCAGGCCTCATGAGATCACAATGGGCTCAGGGGCCAATGTCGATGTGGACGGACATACCCTGCGCTACTACGACACCCTGGATACCGAGGGCGGCTCCTCCGGTTCGCCGATTTTTCGTCAGTCGGATCACAAGATGGTCGGCCTGCATCACTGCGGTGGCTGCGACACTCCGGGTACGGGAAATCGGGGAATGCTGATGTCGGATATCTATCCCCTGATCTCGAACTACCTCTGTACCGACAGCGTCCAGCTGAGGGCGCAGAGCTGGGATCAGCTGACGGAGATTGCGGGTAACGGGAATACCGTTGTCGAGCCGGGGGAGACCTGGGGTTTTTCTCCCGCAGTCATAAACATCGCCTGCGGGGACCAGGCCTCCGCAGTCGGCGCGGATTTTGAAGCCGGGGCGACTTCCGCCGCCCTGCTCTCACTGACGGGCTCGCCGGCGTCTTTCGGAGATATTCCTGCCGGAAGCTCGACGTCGGCTTCAAATCCCATCACCTTCCAGGTCGATCCCACGGCCTCGTGTTCGGATACGGTTTCCATCGATCTCAAGAATCTGACGGGGGCCGGCATCGGGCCTTTCGACGATGTGCCGGGCTATTTCCAGCACGCGCTGGGGGAGGTTGTGCAGACCAGCTTGTTCAGCGAGGACTTCAGCTCGGGGATTCCCGTGGACTGGAGTGTCGTCCACAACGGGACGGCGACCGGCGCTGCGGAAACCTGGACGACGACAAATCCTGGTGGTCGCTCCCTTCCCCTGACGGAACCCTTCGCCATCGTCGACTCCGACAATGCGGGCTCAGGCGTCACCCATGATGAGGAGATGATCACCTCAATCATCGACTGCACCGGATTTTCACATGTGGTGCTCCAGTTCAGTCACGACTTCAACTGGTTCTCGAGTGGAGGCAACGAGCAGGCGGATGTGGAAATACGCTCATCGGCCACAGGCGGCAGCTGGGTTCTGCTCGCGAATTATTCAGGCGCCGATACGGCCGGGACCGTCACTCTGGACATTACGGCCCAGGCGGCTGCGGATGTTCAGTTCCGTTTCCACTACTATGACGCAACCTACGACTACTGGTGGGCTGTTGACGATATTTTTGTTCTTGGCGACAACGGCCTGGTCTGTGAGGCCTATTCTCCGGATAACATCTTCTTCGACGGCTTCGAGGGCGGGAACACGAGTCGCTGGAGTTACGCCTCGGGTTCCTGACCGGGCTCAGCTTTGTCCGGGTCATCCCAACCGGCCAGTGCCAGAGCGAGAGTGGAATTCAATGCTGCGGAGATCGCGATGAGGACCCCGATGGGTCCGTCAAGGATTCCCCTTCGAATGATCAGGGAGTGAAAGAAGGCCCAGTCGGCGCGAAGAGCGAGGCGGAAGGCTCCGGGAAGGGAAGGTCTTTCCTCGCGGCACTTCTGCGCTTTGAGAAGACTGTAATCGCTTCGAAAGAGTTCGGCGGGGCTCGAATAGCTGTAGTGCCGCATGGAGCCGGGAAGCTTCCTGACGGGGCCTGTCGGATGCACGGATTCGTGGACGATGTCCGCGCTGAAGCCATTGTGTCTTCGATTGAAGAGGCGTACCACCCGGTCGGGAACCCAGTGACCGTGCCGGATCTCCTTCGAGCCGACAAAGGGCCGCCGCAATATCCTGAAGGCCATGTGGGGATCAGCCCTGTCCCAGTCAATGGCTGCGATGGCCGACAGGCAGCTTTCATCCAGGATTTCGTCGGCGTCGACCGAGAGGATCCAATCGTGCCGGGCCAGTGCGACGGCCGTCCTCTTCTGGGGCCCGTATCCGTCGAAATCCCGATGTTCGAAACGGGCTCCGTGGGCCAGGGCGATCTCCCGGGTCCGGTCCTTGGAGCCCGAGTCAAGGACGAGAATCTCATCGCAGAGAGCAAGAGCCCCGAGAACCTGATCGAGGTGCTTTTCCGCATCCAGGGTAATCAGGACTGCGGAAATGGGGATCCTGGCTGGTGTCGTCATGAGATCAGCATAACGCAGAACGGCGCAGACTACGTTTTCCTCCTGGCGA